>JABMOP010000213.1 GCA_013204125.1 Rhodospirillales bacterium
CCGTGCGCATGGAAATCCGCCGCATCGGCGCCATCAAGGATAAAGACGACGTGGTCGGTAACCATACCCGCGTCAAAGTGGTGAAAAACAAAATGGCGCCGCCGTTCAAAACCATCGAATTTGATATCATGTATGGCGCCGGCGTCTCCAAAGCCGGTGAATTGATCGATCTCGGCGTGATCGCCGGCATTGTCGAAAAATCCGGCTCGTGGTTCTCCTACGATTCGCAGCGCATCGGCCAGGGCCGCGAAAACGTGCGCCAGTTCTTGAAAGACAATCCCGATATCGCCGAAGACATCGAACGCAGAATCCGCGAAAATGCCGGATTGCTGTCATCGGGAATGATGACCGCACCGATCGCCGCCGCCGTCGATGAAGACGGCGAAGACGCGGACGGCGAAATCAGCGCCAAAGCCGATAGCATCGCCGAAGCCGAGAAATAATCGCTTAAAGTTTCCGAAAGTTCGCATCAAAGATTTACGGCCCCGCTTTCTTGAGGCGGGGCCGTATTCTTGAATTCACATAACCCGGCCTTAAAAAGCCTTGGCAACGCCGCCGCTCCGGCTACATTAGCCCCCATGCAATCGACCAACGATATCCGCGCCGCGTTCATGTCATTTTTCAAAGACGCCGGCCACGAAGTTGTTTCTTCCAGCCCGCTGGTGCCGGAGAACGATCCGACGCTTCTGTTCACCAATGCCGGGATGGTGCAGTTCAAGAACCTGTTTGTCGGCGCCGAAACCCGGGATTACAGCCGCGCCGTCACCTCGCAAAAATGCGTCCGCGCCGGCGGCAAGCACAACGATCTGGAAAATGTCGGCTATACCGCGCGCCATCACACGTTTTTCGAGATGCTCGGCAATTTTTCGTTTGGCGATTATTTCAAGGAAGGCGCCATCGAATTTTGCTGGAACCTGATGACCCGCGAATTCGGCCTCGATAAAGACCGGCTTTTGGTTACCGTTTATGCGGACGATGAAGAAGCCCATGGCCTGTGGCAAAAAATCGCCGGCATTTCCGATGAGCGCATAATCCGCATCGCCACTTCCGATAATTTCTGGTCGATGGGCGAAACCGGGCCGTGCGGGCCGTGTTCTGAAATATTCTACGATCACGGCGACCATATTCCGGGCGGCCCCCCGGGCAGCGCCGACGAAGACGGCGACCGTTTTATCGAAATTTGGAACTTGGTATTCATGCAGTTTGAGCAGGTCTCGACCGAGAAACGCATCGATCTGCCCAAGCCGTCGATTGATACCGGCATGGGGTTGGAACGCATCACCGCCGTCTTGCAAGGGGTGCATGACAATTATGATATCGACCTGTTTCAAAACCTGATCCAGGCGTCTGCCGATGCCGCCGGCACGGCGCCCGATGGCGAACATGCGGTTTCGCACCGGGTCATTGCCGATCATTTGCGCGCGGCATCGTTTTTAATTGCCGACGGCGTCTTGCCGGCCAATGACGGGCGGGGATATGTGGTCCGCCGCATTATGCGCCGGGCTATGCGCCACGCCCATTTGATGGGCTGCACCGATCCGTTATTGCACAAATTGGTGCCGGCGCTGACCCGCGAAATGGGCCGGGCCTTTCCCGAACTCAGCCGCGCTGAAGCGCTGATCACCGAGACCTTGGAATTGGAAGAAACGCGTTTTAAACGCACCCTCGACCGCGGCCTCAAATTGCTGGCCGATGAAACAGATAATTTAAGCGCCGGCGGTGTGCTGGCCGGCGAAGTGGCGTTTAAACTTTACGACACCTTCGGCTTTCCCTTGGATTTGACCGAAGATGCGCTGCGCGGCAAGGGCATGAGTGTCGATCTCGCCGGCTTCAATAAGGAAATGGAACGCCAGCGCGACGATGCGCGCAAAGCCTGGGCCGGGTCCGGCCAAGCGGCGACCGAACAGGTATGGTTTGAAATTCGCGAACAGGCCGGCCCAACCGAATTTCTCGGCTACGAGACGGAAAAAGCCGAAGGCCAAGTGGTCGCCATCGTCGTTGACGGCGAAAGCGTGGATCAGGCCGCCGCCGGCGCCGCAGCCGCCATCATCGTCAACCAAACGCCCTTTTATGGCGAATCGGGCGGCCAGCAGGGCGATACCGGCGCGGGTTGGACCGACCAAGGGGCGCGGATCGCGATTACGGAAACACAAAAAAAACTGGGTGATTTGCATATCCACCTGGGAAAAGTCAGTGGCGGCGCCATCACAGTCGGCGAAGCGATCCATCTTGCCGTTGATGGGGCGCGCCGCGCCGGGCTGCGCGCCCATCATTCGGCAACCCATTTGCTGCACGCGGCCTTGCACCGGCAATTGGGCGATCACGTCGCCCAAAAAGGCTCTTTGGTCGCCAGTGATCGGCTGCGTTTCGATATCTCTCATCAAAAACCGGTCGCCCCGGATGAAATTTCGGCCATCGAGGCGGCGGTCAACGCCCAGGTGCGCGCGAATACAAGTGTCACGACACGGTTGATGACGCCGGACGAAGCCATCGAAGCTGGGGCGACGGCGCTGTTTGGCGAAAAATACGGCGCCGAGGTGCGCGTTGTAGGTATGGGCGCGGACGGCAACCAAGCCTATTCGACCGAGCTTTGCGGCGGCACCCATGTCGCCCGCACCGGCGATATCGGCGCCGTCCGCATCATCGGCGAAAGCGCCGTTGCCGCCGGCGTGCGCCGCATCGAAGCGGTGACCGGGGCGGCGGCCGAAACCCTGGCGGCGGCCGAGGCTGAAACTTTAAGCAAAGCCGCCGCATTGTTAAAAGTTCACCCCAGCGAAGTCGCAGTGCGCATCGAAAAACTGCTCCTCGAGCGCCGCCAAATGGAACAGGAATTGGCCGATACCCGCCGCCAAATGGCGACCGGCGGCAGCGCCGGCAATACTGGCGGAAACGGCGGCGACATTGTCCAAGTAAACGGCATCAATTACCTCGGCAAAATTCTGGACGCTATACCGGCGAAGGAATTGAAAACCCTGGCCGATGATTTGAAGGGCCAGGTCGGATCGGGCGTCGTCGCCCTGATCACGGTCAACGAAGGCAAGGCATCCTTAGTGGTCGGCGTTACCGATGACATGACGGCGAGTTTAAGCGCCGTCGATTTGGTCAAGGCCGGATCGGAAGCGCTTGGCGGCAAGGGCGGCGGCGGGCGCCCCGACATGGCGCAAGCCGGTGGCCCGGGCGGCGACAAAGCCAAGGCTGCGTTGGACGCCATCAAAGAGATGCTGAAATAGCGTAAATTGAAAAGAGCAATCAGATGAAATTTGAAGGCACCGATACTTATGTCGCCACCGAAGATTTGATGGTCGCGGTTAACGCGGCGATCACCTTGGAGCGGCCGCTTCTGGTCAAAGGCGAGCCCGGCACCGGCAAAACCATTTTGGCCCATGAAATCGCGAAATCCTTGGGCACGCCGATCATCGAATGGCACGTCAAATCAACCACCAAGGCGCAACAGGGATTGTATGAATATGACGCCGTGTCGCGGCTCAGAGATTCCCAATTGGGCGACGAGCGGGTGCACGATATCGGCAATTATATCCGCCGCGGCAAAATGTGGGATGCCTTCACCGCCGACCAACGCCCGGTGTTATTGATCGACGAAATCGACAAGGCCGATATTGAATTTCCCAATGATCTTTTGCTCGAACTCGACCGCATGGAATTCTACGTCTATGAGACCGGCGAAAAAATAGTCGCCGAACAACGCCCGATCGTGATTATCACGTCGAACAATGAAAAAGAATTACCGGATGCTTTTTTGCGCCGCTGCTTTTTCCATTACATCTCGTTTCCCGATACCGACACCATGATCGAAATTATCGAAGTGCATTACCCCGGCATCCAAAAGGCGCTGGTGCACGAAGCTTTGAACGCTTTTTTCCAATTGCGCGATGTGCCGGGCGTTAAGAAAAAACCTTCGACGTCCGAACTGTTGGATTGGATCAAGCTTTTGATGAGCGAAGATATCCCGCCCGAAGCTTTGAAATCGGACAACCGCAAAAACCTGATCCCACCGCTCTACGGCGCGCTCATAAAAAACGAACAAGATGTGCATTTATTCGAGCGCCTGGCCTTTTTGAACCGGCGCGAGGAGCAATAGAAATTGTTCGTCGATTTTTTCCTGTCCCTCAAACAGGCGCATGTGCCCGTTACTTTGCGGGAATATTTGACCTTGCTGGAGGCAATGGAAAAAGGCGTTGCCCAATACCGCGTCGATGATTTTTATTATCTTTCGCGGTCCTGTTTGGTGAAGGATGAACGTAACCTGGACAAATTCGACCGCGTCTTCGGCACTTGTTTTAAGGGGCTGGAACGCAACCCCGGTGAAGAACTGCTGGCCGAAATCCCCGAAGAATGGCTGCGCAAAATGGCCGAGCGCATTTTAAGCGCCGAAGAGATTGCCGAAATCGAAGCCCTGGGCGGGATCGACAAATTGCTGGAAACACTTCGCCGGCGCATGGAAGAACAGGACGAGCGCCACCAAGGCGGGTCCAAATGGATCGGCACCGGCGGCACCTCGCCGTTCGGCGCCTGGGGCTACAACCCCGAAGGCATCCGCATGGGCCAGGACAAGAACCGCAACAACCGGGCGGTCAAAGTTTGGGACAAGCGTCAATTCAAGAATTTAGATGATGATGTCGAAATCGGAACCCGCAATATCAAGATGGCGCTCCGCCGTCTGCGCCGCTTCGCTCGCGAAGGCGCGGCGGAAGAGCTGGATTTGCCCGACACCATAAAATCGACCGCCCATAACGGCGGCTTTTTAGATCTGAAAATGGTGCCCGAACGCCATAACAATGTGAAAGTATTATTGTTGTTGGATGTCGGCGGATCGATGGACCCCCATGTGCGCCTGTCGGAAGAATTATTTTCGGCCGTCCGCAGCGAATTTAAGCATCTGGAATATTTCTATTTCCATAACTGTCTGTACGAAGGGGTGTGGAAAGATAACCGCCGCCGCCATGACGAAACGATTTCGGTCTATGATCTGATCCATACCTATCCCGCCGATTATAAATTGATCTTCGTCGGCGATGCGACGATGAGCCCGTACGAAATTGCCTATCCCAACGGCAGTGTCGAACATTGGAACGAGGAGCCGGGCGCCGTTTGGATGCAGCGCGTGCTGGAAGTTTACCGCCGCGCGGCGTGGCTCAACCCGGTGAAAGAAGGCTATTGGAATAGCACGCCTTCGATCGGGGTGATGCGCCAGATCATGGAAGGGCGCATGTATCCGTTAACCTTGGACGGCCTCGATAACGCCATGCGGGAATTGAGCAGCTAACCCCAAAGCCGGGCGGACGCGATCTTCGCCCCTTCGACCAAGGCATCCATCTTGGCCCAGACAATGGCCGTGTCGATTTCACGCGATCCGGCAAAGGTCGCAAAGCCGCAATCGGCGCCGGCGATGATGTTTTCGCGCCCGACCACCCCGGCATACCGTTCGATCCTTTGCGCGACCACTTCCGGGTGTTCGACCAAGACGCCTGAATGGGTGATGAAGCCGGGAATGAGGATTTTGCCGTCCGGCAATTTTACATCTTCCCACAATTTCCATTCGTGTTCGTGACGGGGATTGGCGGCTTCGAATGAATAGGCGCCGGCGTTCACTTTCAAGATGATATCGACAATATCTTTCAGTTCCATATCGTGGACGCGGGGGCCGATATTAATCGAGTAACAGGTGTGGAAACGGATTTGTTCTTCTGCAATGCCGCGTAAAGCATGGTTCAAAGCTTCGACCCGAATTTCGGCCCATTTCCGCACCTCGTCGATGCTCAGATCGGGTTCCACCACGTAATAGGTGACAAGGCGGGGATCATCGATCTGCAATATCAAACCGGCATCGGCGATGGCTTTGTATTCTTCGTGCATGGCATCGGCGATGGCGAATAAATATTCTTCGTCCGTATCGTAGTACCGGTTTTCTTCCCAATTTTCGATATTGCCCGGCGAAATAGCCGGCATGAAGGCTTCGGTGACGCCGACGCCTTCGATTGCCGCCTTTAAATTGGCGATATCGCCATCCAATTGCGCCCTGCCTTTATAGGTGACCGGGCCGGTACAAACGATACGCAGCGCCGCCGAGGGGGTGAGATCGCCGGCCGGCGGCGATTGACTGGCGTAGAATTCGGGGAAGGCGAGCCCTTCGCGGGATTTGTTCCACGGGCTTGCCGCTTTGCGATCGAGATTGGGCTCATAGCCGCCGAGGCGGTCATTGATATAGGTGAGGAAACTTGGTTTGCCCCATTCGCCGTCGGTGACCACATCCAGCCCGCACGCGGCCTGACGGCGGACGATTTCGGCGATGCGCCCTTTGACTTCGGTGTTATACGCCTTGATACCGGCGGCATCGCCGGCGGCGACGGCCTCCAAGATGGCAATCCAGTCTTCGGGCCTCGGCAGGCTGCCGATATGGGTTGTTAGAATTCTATCCGTACTGCGTTTCATTTGGCTTCCCCGGTTTATCAATTGACCTAGCTAGAACGCCTATCGGGCCTTAAGTCAATGTCGCATCCGGGTTCGCCGTTGACCGCCCGGAGGAACCCGGTGAATATGGCGGTCGTTGACCAGTTAGGGTGTCTTTAAAATGATGCATCTCGGCCTATTCATCGCCGGCGAAGGCCACCACATTGCCGCGTGGCGGGATCCCAGAGCGCGCTCGGGCGCCAGCCAGGATATTCAGCATTTTGCCGAATTAGCCCGCATTGGCGAGCGCGGCTGTTTCGATTTGTTGTTCACGGCCGATACCCAGGCTGTGTTTTACGGCGACGACACGGAACAATGGAGGCGGACAACGCAGGCGTCCCGGTTAGAGCCGATAACACTGTTTTCGGCGCTCTCCATGGTGACCGAGCATATCGGCCTCGTTTGCACCGCGACCACGACTTATTTGGAACCCTACCATGTGGCCCGCCAGTTTGCGTCGCTGGACAAAATCTCGGGCGGGCGGGCCGGTTGGAATTTGGTCACTTCCTCGGCGCCGGCGGAAGCCTATAATTTTGGGTTCGATGGCCATCCGTCCCATGAGGACCGATATGACCGCGCCGGCGAATTTGCCGAGGTGGTGTTGGGCCTTTGGGATAGCTGGCAGGCGGGTGCAGTGATCGAAGACCAGGATTCTGGAATTTATTTCGATCCGGATAAGTTGCACCGCCTGAATCACAAGGGGAAACATTTTTCTGTTCGCGGTCCCTTGACCGTGCACCCGTCGCCGCAAGGTCGGCCGGTGATCGTTCAGGCCGGGCAATCCGAAGCCGGGCGTAATTTGGCCGCGCGCACGGCGGAGGTGATATTCACGGTTCAGCAAGACAAGGACGAGGCGCGGGCATTTTATGCCGACATCGGGACTCGCGCCGCCGCCTATGGACGCGGCCCGGGTACGATCAAGATTATGCCTGGTCTGCTTCCCGTGGTGGGGAAAACGCGCGCCCAAGCGCAAGAGAAGTTGGAGACGTTGCAATCCCTGATCCATCCCGAATTGGGATTGGCGCGTTTATCAGCCATGTTGGGCACGGATTTATCGGGTTTCGACCAAGACGGCCCGCTTCCGGATCTGCCGCAAAGCGCCGAGCAACCGGGGCGCCAAAAGGTGGTAAGCGAACTCGCCCGCCGGGAGAACCTGACAATTCGACAATTATATCAACGCGTTACCGGTGTACGCGGCCACCGAGTCCTGTGCGGTACCGCCGAGGAAATTGCAAATTCGATGGAAGACTGGTATCGCAGCGGGGCTGCCGACGGCTTCAACATCATGTCGCTGACCTATCCGGACGAATTGAACCAGTTTGTCGATGAGGTCATCCCCATTTTGAGAACAAAAGGGCTTTACCGCAGCCGATATGAGGGGCGGACTTTGCGCGAAAATTTGGGTCTTTCCACGCCGGGCTAGCTAAAAAAATTGAGCGCGCTTAATCAAACAAGGCGTCGATATCGTCCTGGCTGATGGCTTCGTTTGCCCGTTGCGGGCCGTTGAGGAGTTCTTCGTCCTCGGTTTTTCTATTTTCCGCGACCGAAGTGTTTTCGAGTTCCGAGCGGCCCCAAGCTTCGATCAAGGCATCGACGCGGTCTTCGACATAAGTCAGCGACCGCACAACCTTGGTGATACGCTGGCCGGTGATTTCCTGGA
>JABMOP010000214.1 GCA_013204125.1 Rhodospirillales bacterium
ATTTCGATCTGCCGTTTGGCGATCAGCGGTCGGGCGATGGAGGTGCCGAGCAAATAGGTGCCTTCATAAAGCGCATTGGCGCGAAACATCGGAAAGACATAATCGGCGACGAATTCATCGCGCAAATCATCGACGAAAATTTCCTTGATGCCCATCATCTCGGCTTTGGCTCGCGCCGGTTCCAACTCTTCGCCCTGGCCCAGATCGGCGGTGAACGTAACCACCTCGCAGCCGTAGTTCTCCTCCAGCCATTTCAAGATGACCGAAGTGTCGAGGCCGCCGGAATAGGCCAAAACAACCTTTTTAACGCCGTCGCTCATGAACGAAAGTCCTTTGATTTTATCAGTTTAATGCAAGGCGGCGCAGTATAGGCATTGCACCGAAGAGGGCAAGGATGGAAACTAACATTCGCTTTGATTGAGGAGGAACCGTTATGGCCGCATTTGTTTTGATCCACGGGGCTTGGCATGGGGCTTGGTGCTGGCAACGGGTGGCGCCGCTTCTGGAAGCCAAGGGGCATAGCGTGATTGCGCCCGATCTGCCGGCGATGGGCGAAGATAATACCGATCCCGCCAAGGTGACCCTGGCCGATAATGTAAAATGCATCGGCCGCTGCCTGGACAGCGTCGGCGGCAACGCCATCCTGGTCGGCCATAGTTTGGGTGGGCTTTCGATTACGCAAGCGGGCGAAGAGTTTACCGAACAGATTGCCAAGCTCGTCTATTTAACCGCCTTCATCCCCTTAAATGGGGAGACCCGCGCCGCCATAAATATTCCGGGGACAACACCGCCGCCGCGCCGGTTGATCCAATCGGAAGACGGCACATCCTATTGGCTTCCAGACGACGTGATCGAGCCCAATTATTACCACGATTGCGACGCCGAAACCGTCGCCTGGGCGAAAGCGCATTTGAAACCGCAACCGGCCGCCGTCTCATCGACGCCGGTGCGAACGACGCTTGAGCGCTGGGGCCGTCTGCCGCGCGCTTTCATAGCCTGCGAAGGTGACCGATCGATCACCATCGATGTCCAGAAATTCATGTATGAGCGGGCTGGTTGCGATCCGGTCATCACCATGCAGACCAGCCATTCGCCGTTCCTGTCGGCGCCGGGCGACCTCGCCGGGCATCTGGACAGCTTGGCGGGATAAAAGGGACGGAGGTGAACCCAATGAAACTCGGCATGTTTTATTGGCCGTGCGGCCATCATATTGCGGCTTGGCGGCATCCGGATGGCGTCGCCGATAGCGGCGGCAATCTTCCGCATTTGATCGAACTGGCGCAAATGGCCGAACGCGGCCTGTTCGATATGTTTTTCATGGCCGATTCCGTGTCTTTCTGGCGCGGCAGTTTGGACGCGCTTAGCCGCGATGCCCATTGCGCCTGGATCGAGCCGTTTACAGTGATGGGCGCGCTTGCCCAGCACACAACCAATCTCGGCCTCGTCTGCACGGCGACCAGCACCTACGAGCAACCCTTTTTCCTGGCACGGCGTTTTGCGTCTTTGGATATCATCTCGCGCGGGCGCGCGGGGTGGAACCTGGTGACGACCGGCAACGAATCCGCCGCCCAAAGTTTCGGCTACGATGAACATATCGAAAAATCGGTGCGCTATCGGAGCGCCCGCGAATTCGCCCATGTGGTGCGCGGGCTTTGGAATTCCTGGGGAGACGATGCCTTCGTTCACGACAAGGAAGCCGGTATCTTTTTCGATAAAGACAAATTACAGGTGTTGGAACACAAGGGTGAATTCTACCGGGTGCGCGGCCCCTTGCATGTACCGGCATCCCCGCAAGGTGAGCCGGTGCTGGTTCAAGCCGGCGCATCGGAAGACGGTCGGGCGCTCGCCGCCGAAACCGCCGAAGTGGTCTTTGGCGCCAGCCAAACCTTGGCGCTCGCCCAAGAATTCTATGCAGATGTGAAAACCCGCATGGCGGCGTTCGGGCGCCACCCCGATAGCCTCAAGATCATGCCCGGATTATCGGTCAGCGTCGCCGAAACCCACGAAGAAGCCGCCGCCAAATGGAACGTGCTACAAGATCTGATCGATCCCAAAACCGGGATGGAGCTTTTGTCCGAACGGCTGCATTACGATATTTCTGGTTTCGATGTGGACGATTATTTACCCGCTATCCCGATCGACGAGCTTGGCGGAAGCCGCGCCGAATTGATCGTCGAAATGGCAAGGCGGGAAAAGATGACCATCCGCGATCTCTATCGCCACTTCGCCGGCACCAGAGGCCATCGCCACATCACCGGCTCGGCCACAGAAGTCGCCGATTTCATGGAAGAATGGGTAACGGAGCGTGGTTGCGACGGTTTCAATATCATGCCGCCGCTGTTCCCGTCCGGATTGGAAGACTTTATCGAGCTGGTTATCCCCGAATTGCAACGGCGCGGCCTCTACCGCACAGAATACACCGGATCGACTTTACGGGAAAATTTAGAACTGCCGCGCCCGCCTTGGTCGGCGCGCGATCTCAAACAAAGCGCGTAAGCGTAATTGCGCCGGTGGGCCGCTTAAAAAGAATGCTCTTTCATGTTCAACAGGAATTTGGGCAGATGCGGAAAGCTCGCCAATTTCTTAGCATAAGAATTGGCAAAGACTGTGGCACATCGTTCATCATATTCGTTCAGCAGCACATAAACGAGATCGTAGGAACTATACATGTTGTGCATCACATACGCCGCCTTCAACAACCCGTCCTCGGAATAGCCCGCAAGATCGGTAAAATCGCGGATAAATATGCAATCGGCCCACATCATCTGGCTCATACCGGCGGTGATGTTTTCATCGAAATAAAGGGGCCGGAAACAGCGGCTCGCCACATCGATAAATTTATGAAAAACAAACCCTTGCGCGCGCATAAAAACTTGAAGATCGCCGAACAAGGGTTGATCCCGATAGATGGCGATAAATTCCGCTTCTGTTTCGAGCACCAAAACATTTTCGAGGGTCTTGGTTGCGTTTTCGAGAATGCGAAGTTCAGATCCCTGGACATCGATTTTGATATAATCGGCGGCAACGACCGGCGAAATATCATCCAGCCGGGTGGTTTCGACTTCTGCCTTTCCGATAATTTCGAAATTTGATCCAGCGCCTGTACCAATTGAAATAAACTTATCAATAACGTCCGGGTCCGGCTCGAACATCGACGCGCAACCGGGATAGAAAGTTTCGTGAAAAACCCCCGGCTTGCCATCCCCCAAAAAACAATCGAGATACCGGGCCTCGCCGGTGAAGGCTTTTTCAAGCCGCGCCGCTTCGTCTTTGTTGGGTTCCACCAGGGTTAGCCGCCCATGCCCGGCTTGGTAGATCGACGCGTATCTGGGGTCCCCTTCGATCATCGCACCAATATCCAAAATATCGATGACCGGGGCATTGGCGCCCAATATTTCCGATAAGAAAAAGAGCGGTTGTGAATTATCTTCCGTCACAATGGCCGTTTCCTACTGCGCCGCCGGGCGCGCACGATCCAGCCTGCCGTCCAGCCAGGCTTCGGCAACAGGCCCTAATTGATCGATCGGCTGATAGCCCGCAGTCAAACAGGCATAACCGGCGCTGTCATTAATCAACACCGTCGGAAAGCCGGTGACGCCAAGCCGCTGGGCAAATTGAAAATCCAACAGGGTGCTTTTTTTGGCCTCGTCGCTATGGAATTTTTCCAAAAACTCATCCCGGCCCAGCCCAAATTCGGCGGCAATATCTGCAAGCACATCAGGCGAAGTTACGTCCCGGCTTTCGGCATAGTAGCTGCGCTGTAATTCGGTGAAAAATTTAAGCGCCTGTTCGCCGCCGACCAAAAGCCTCGCCGTCACCGCCGCCCGGCATGATCCTTCGGTGCCGTAGGTCAGACCATCGACGTCCAAAATATCATAGGCGAAGGGTTGGCCGGTGCGCTGGCCCACTTCTTCCCAATGGTCGCGCAAAAACGCTTTTTTCTCCGGCGTCGCCGGTTCGGTCCAATCCAGATGCAACCCACCGACAACCAGGGTCAATTGGGCGCGGCCCCGGCAGATATCTTCGATCTCGGCTTTCACCGGCGCAAACCCCCAGCACCACGAACATTGCGGATCGCCGACATAGATCAGCTCTTTCGTTGGCGTGGTCATGGCTCAATTCTTTCGCCGTCTGCCTTCCTCAATCGACTATAGCATACCGACAATGCAGAAATGCCGATTGCGATGCCGATATAGCCGATGAATTGCGCCACAAGGTTTTGCAGTAAGGCCGCCGTCAACGGGCCATAATTGGGCAGCGCCAAGATCGCCGCGCCCAGAATAACTGCCAGCACTGCCGTACAAAGACCGATCGGAATCCCTGCATAAATAATAATCCCAAACAACCGCCAGCCATTGCCTCGGGTCAGGGCCAGAACATCGCCGAGCGACATCCGGTGATCGACCGCCGCCGCCGGCAGCCAGACACTGAGCCGCATTGCGTAGTAAAAAATCGCCACGATCATGGCCGCCACGACGCCTGAAAATACGGCGCCGCCCGTCGCCGAAACGGCGCCCGCGATGCCGCCGCCGATGGCTGCGACTGCAGCAATGGAAATCATCGCCATGAGCCCGATTTTTACCGTCATCCACAGGAAGCGCCCATGGCGTCCTCGCCACGTATAGCAAGACCCGATGGTGATACCTTCACCGGGCACCAAAAAACTGCGGTGCCAAGCGACGCTATAACAAACATAGGCCCAAATACCGGCACCAAAGGACAAGGCCAGCATGATAAAGCCCCAGGCCGGAAGCTCGGCCAAACGGCGCGCCCGCGCCGCTTTTTCCACCGTCATTCCGGTCGCGCCAATGGCCGCCCAATCGGCGAGCGCGGCCATCAGGCTGACGATGATGATGGCCGGCAACGCCAGCTGCCAGAACTGCTGCTTTTCGTGCCAGAAAAATTTATAGGTATGAACCACCGTTCCCCAAACCGGCAATTTGACCGTTGATGCCATTTCAAACGCTCCCGGCTTCCGCCACCGAAGGTCTGGCCGCAGCGCCTCTCCGCGCCGTCTCGCCGGCGCTTTTTAATTGGCCGCAGGCGGCCATGATGTCGCGGCCGCGGGGGACGCGGATGGGGGCACTTAAGCCCAGATCATTGAGGATTTCGGAGAAGCGTTTGATCTTGGGCGCCGGCGAACAATCATATTGAGCGCCCGGCCATTTATTAAATGGGATCAAGTTGATCTTCGCCGGGATATCTTTCAGCAAATGCGCCAGGCGCTTGGCATCGGAAAGCGAATCATTGACGCCTTTCAACATTACGTATTCAAAAGTGATGCGCCTGGCGTTGGAGGCGCCGGGATAATTCTTGCAGGCGGCGAGCAATTCCTTGATCGGATATTTGCGGTTGATGGGTACCAGCACATCGCGCAATTCGTCCGTCACCGCATGCAGGGATATGGCCAGGCCGACGCCAAGTTCGCGCCCAACCTGTTCGATCATCGGCACAACGCCGGAGGTGGAAAGGGTGACGCGCCGCTTTGATATGGCCAGCCCGTCGCCGTCCATGATGATGTGCAAGGCCTTGGCCACATTGTCGTAATTGAACAACGGCTCGCCCATGCCCATCAAGACGATGTTGGAAAGCATGCGCCCGGATTTCGGCGACGGCCACTCGCCGTAAGCATCCCGCGCCACCATCACTTGGCCGACGATTTCGGCGGCGGTTAAATTGCGCATCAGTTTCTGCGTGCCCGTATGGCAAAACGTACAGGCGAGCGTGCAACCGACTTGCGAGGAGACACAAAGCGCGCCGCGGTCGTCTTCGGGGATATAGACGCTTTCCACTTCGTTGCCGTCCGCCGTCCGCAAAAGCCATTTGCGCGTGCCGTCTTTGGATTTTTGTTCGACGGCCACTTCGGGCAATTCCATCACCGCCGCGTTTAATAATTTTTCGCGAAGCGGTTTGCCGAGATTGATCATGGCGCCGAAATCGCGCTCCCCGCGATGATACATCCAATTCCAGAGTTGCTTGGCGCGGAACGGTTTTTCGCCGAGGCCCGCCAAGGTTTCGATAAGCTCGGTGCGGGATTGGCCGATGAGGTTTATGGGAGCCATAGAACGATCCAGGATCACTTAGGCTTACAAGCTTGGCTGATGGCCTTATAGGCGGCGGTAAAGCCGTTTAACGAATAACTATCCGTGGTTTTGGTGCCGCGGCTGGATATCCCGCTTGCCGTCAGGCGGCTACCTTTGCGCATGGCAAAGGCCAAGGCCCGGTCGGTCTCAGGGTTCCGCGCCCAGGCGCTTTCGCCGTCGGTGAACAGCTTTTGTTCCGTTTTGTCGATTTGGAGCGTCACTTCGCTGCCTTTTTTATAGGTATAGCCGGCGCGCAGTTCGAACACATCGCGGCTGTTTTCCGCCGGCCGGTGGGTGACCAAGATATAAGTTTCGCCGCGCACGGAATAATTTCCTTTTTCTTTTTGCGGGCGGGACGCGGCGTAGCAGGTCCTGGCCTTGCCCTTGCCTTCTTCAAAAGCAAACCAATCGGTAAATTCGCCAAGATATTTTTGTTGCGCCATTGCCGGGGCGCTCAACGCCGAGAGGGCGCCAAAAATTACGAAAAATTGAAATCTTGATCGGATCATTTAAGTCTTTTCCCAATCATCTTCGGCCAATAATCCCGGCGCCGGCGCCCGGTGCAATTCCATCTGGCGGCGCAGCCTCGGGCCGCCGAACATATTCTCGGTCGGCGCTTCGCCTGTCCCGCCAGGGGTCAACGGGCGCGCCGGAAAGCGGCCCAAATTAAGCATCCGGTCGTACATAACAATAGCCCCGGCGATGCCCACATTGACGCAGAACCGCGTCGGGATTTGCACCGTGAAATCACAGCGCGCGGTCATTTCCGGCGATAATTCACCCCGTTCCGGCCCCAAAATATAGGCCGCCTGACGGGGATGGCGGAAACTTGGCAGCTCGGCCGCTTCGTCCAGCAATTCAATACCGACCAATTCGCAATCTTCGGGCAAAACCGTCTGGCCGACATCTGGAAATTCGTAAAACGGCACATGGGCCGGGGCGCCGGAGGTATCGGCCTTGCCGCCTTTGCGCGGTGAATAATTGGCAGCAACCGTAAACACGAAGCCGGCGCCAAACGCATGCGCCGTTCGAAACAGGCTGCCGATATTCATGGGCTTAGAAATGCCCTCAACGCCGATGCCGAAATAACCGCGCAAACCTTACCTCCTAGAGGTCCAAGTCCTAAACGTCATACCCTTATACTTGGTAAATTTAGCACGCCCGGTCAAGTTGGGACGGGCGCGATCTGTACCCTTCGTTCCGATATGGGTAGATGGATCAGCCCGGCAAACACACCAAGACCCGCCGCCACCTGCCAGCCGAGATCGTAGGACCCGGTCAGATCAAACATATAGCCGCCCAGCCAGGTGCCGCCGAAAGCGCCGAGTTGATGGCTCATATAGACAACGGCGAACAAGGTGGACATGTAGCGCACGCCGAACATTTGGGCAACCAGGCCGCTGGTCAACGGCACCGTCCCCAGCCCGATAAAACCAATGCAGGCGGAAAAGGTAAGAATGGTCGCCGGGTTCTTGGGCGCCAGGATAAATACCAAAAATATCACCGCCCTGGTAAAATAGATGAGACTTAGGAGATATTTTCGGCTATGGCGGCCGCCCAGCCAGCCGCACAGAAGCGTTCCGAAGAAGTTGCTCAATCCCGCGACACCGATGGCATAGCCGCCCAGTTCCGCATAGCCGAGGGTCGCCAGATAATTGGGCAAATGGACGCCGACAAACATGACCTGAAATCCGCAAACAAAGAAACCGGCAGTCAGCAGAAGATAGCTTGGATGGCGCCCGGCTTCGCCCAAAGCCTGGGTCAGGGTCTGGTTCTCGGTCAGCGAATCATGGGCGTCGGCGGCGTTGCCGCTCAGCGCCGCCGCCAAGGGCACAACCAACCCCATCAACGCCGCCATCATCAAAAGCGATGTGGTCCAGCCAAGCCCGGCGATCAAAAATTGGTTGGTGGGCGCTAATGTTAATTGCCCCAGCGCGCCGGCGGCGGTTACCGCGCCAAGCGCGAAGCTGCGCTTTTCCGCCGGGTAGGTACGGCCGACGGCGCCCAAAATAACCGCAAAACTGATGCCCGATGCGGCGAGGCCAATAAACAGACCGGCGCCTATATGCAAAAATAGTGGAGACGTCGCATTGGCGGTTATGGCCAATCCGGCAATATATAAAAGACCGCAGCCGGCGATGGTGCGCGCCGTCCCAAATTTATCGGCAACCGCCCCGGCGAAGGGCTGGGCAAGGCCGATGAGCAGGCTTTGCAGCGCCAGCGACAATGAGAACACTTGAAAATCGAGACCGAGATCGCGGCTGATCGGCCCGAGATAGAGACCCGATGAAAGGCGCGTGCCATTGCCGATCAACAAGATCGCGCAACCACATAGAAGAACCAGGAGTGCTTTTTTATTCATCAATGGGTACAGATTAGCGCCGTTACTGGGCTGGTTGCGGCACTGGTATTTTCGCCGGCTCTTCGTTGATCGGCATGTGCAGGAGAGCCGCGACAACGCCGGCGACGATCACCGCCATCCAAATGGAGTCGTAGTTTCCGGTGCGATCAAAAAGGATGCCACCGATCCAAATCGAAGCAAAAGACCCCAATTGATGGCTGGCGAAAACAACGCCCGCCAAGGTCGCGAGATATCTAAGCCCAAACAGATGCCCGACCAGCGCATTGGTAAGCGGCACGGTCGCCAGCCACAAAAAGCCGATAACAAAGCAGAAGACGAGAACAGACGCGACGGAAATAGGGACCATGAGAAAGACGGCAAAGGCCACCGAGCGCATGAAATAAAGGAAGCTCAGCAAATATTTTTTGGAATATTTATCACCGAGCCAGCCGAAAACCAATGTGCCGATCAAATTGGTGACGCCAATCACGCTGATGGCGGCACCCGGCAACCATTCCGGCATATCCATGATTCTTAAATAATTGGGCAAATGCGCCATGATAAACATGACCTGAAATCCGCAGACGAAAAACCCGGCGGTCAGGAAAAGATAACCAGAATGATGGCGCGCCCGGTCCAAGGCCTGCAACAGACTTTCCGTATGTTCGCGAGCGCCGTCGCCATCGGTCGAATTACCGCGAAGAACATAAGCCAGCGGCACCGTTAGCCCGATCATGGCGGCAACGATTATAATCGCCGTGACCCAGCCAAATTCGTTGATGGCAAATTGGTTGAAAGGCGCCAGCATGATCTGCCCGCCGGTGCCGATTGACCCGCCTAACCCAAGAAAAAAAGTGCGCCTTTGCGCCGGCACGTTGCGAGCGATCACCGATAATAAAACCGCCCATGTGGTGCCCGCCCCGGCAACGCCGATGATGATGCCGGTGGAGACATGCAATTCCCAGATCGAGGAGGCGTTGGCGAGCATCAGAAGCCCCAAAAACTGACACAAACCGCCGACCGCGATGACCCGACCGGAGCCGAACTTATCGGCAATGGCGCCGACAAAGGGCTGCGAGAGACCCCAGATCAAATTTTGCAAGGCGAGCGAGAAGGAAAAGACGCCGATGCCGATACCGAAGCTTTGCGAGATCGAAGTTTGGAACAGCCCAAAGCTTTGCCGCATGCCCATCGATAGTAGGAGCACTAAGCTGGCGCATATAAATATGATTATACCGCGTCGGGTCATTCCGGCCTCCTGAGCCTCGCTTGGCAATTTCCCACCCCCGCAGCTTCAACGTATGAACCATAGATCGGGCTTTGACAATCCGCCTGCCCCCAAAACCGTATATTTGATCCCGGCTTTTCCCGCAGAAATTTAAGCATTAGGATACGAAATAAATGGGGAGAACAATTATGGGCGACTATCCAATAAAGCGTACCGATTCCGTCAAAGTCAGGGAAAAACTGGACCATCCGGTGATCGACGGCGACGGCCATATTATTGAAAGCCGTTTCGTGTTGCCCGATTTCGTCAAACAGGTGGCCGGGCCCGACGTCGCCGAACGGTTCAGCAAAGTAATGGCCACGCCCCGGCCAGGCAGCCCGAAAAACCTTTTTTGGAGCGCCCATACAGGCAAAGGCACCATCGACCGGGTGACAACCATGCTGCCCCGCCTTTATGCCCAGCGCATCGAAGAAGCCGGCATCGATTTCTGCACCCTTTATTCGACCGCCGGTTTCCGCATCCAGACCCTGCCCGACGAAGAATTGCGCCGCGCCGGTTGCCGGGCGCTCAACATAATGTATGCCGACATGTTCAAAGACGTCGGCCACAAAATGACGCCTTCTGCGTTGATCCCGATGGTAACGCCGGGCGAAGCCATCGAAGAGCTGGAATTCGCCTGCGGTGAATTGGGCCTCAAAGCCGCCTTCATCGCCGGCGAAGTTTTGCGCCCGTTCCCGGAAGTCGAAAAAATCGCGCCCGAACTGAACGATACCGTGCGCCGCTATACTTCGATCGGCATCGATAGCCCCTATGACTACGATCCGTTTTGGGCCAAATGCGTTGAAATGAAAATCGCGCCGGCGACCCATGCCTTTAATTTCACCGGCACTCACGCTTCGCCAAGCTCCTATCTTTATAACCGGCTCGGCTATTTTGCGACCTCGGGCTTTGCCGCCGCGCGCGCGCTGTTCATTTCCGGCGTCACACGGCGCTTCCCGGAATTGAACATTGGATTTTTAGAAGGCGGGGTCTGGTGGGGGGTCGCGCTTTTTAACGATCTGGTGGAATTTTGGGAGAAGCGCAACGTGAACGCGCTGTTGGAGCGCCACGACCCGGCCAATGTGGATTTGGGCCTGATGGAAGAAATGTACCGGCGTTACGGCAATGAATATATGACGGCCGAACGCTTCGTGGAAAACCAAGCTATGTTCACAAATGATGGGCGGACTAGCCCCGGTGAAATACCCGATTTTGTCGATGAGTGGAAAAACCTGGATATGGGACAAGCGGAAGATTTGTTGGATCTCTACGTCAAACCGTTCTATTTCGGCTGCGAAGCGGACGACGCCATGAACTACACCGCGTTTAATACCAAAGCCAATAAGTTCGGCGCCAAATTGAAAGCCATGTTCTCATCCGATTTGGGCCATTGGGACGTGGTCGATTTCGGCGATGTCTTGGAGGAAACCCATGAAGCGGTGGATAAGGGCCTGATGACCGACGAAGACTTCAAAGATTTTGTCTTTAAAAATCCCGCAACCTTTATGACCCGCATGAACCCTGATTATTTCAAAGGCACTGTCGTTGAGGACGCGGTGGCGAAGATGATCGCCGAGCCGGGGAAAGCGGCTTAACGGGGGGTATATCGGTGATTTTCAGTATCTCCCTTAAAGTTATTGCGGCGCACAGCGTCATGACATAGGGTTGGGCCATAAAACGTACCTTTATATTTTCATGCTGGGAGGCAAAGAGATGTATTTAAGGGCAAAATTTGCAGCCGTTTTTGCAGCTGGTATCGCAACCGCATTGGTTTCGTCGAACGCTTTTGCGCAGACGAAAATCCTCGTCAGTATATTTGTTCCGCCTCAACATTTCATCCACAAGCCGTACAAGGCCTGGGGCGCCGAAGTCGGCAAGGTAACAAATGGCCGCGTTTTGGTATCGTTCCTGCCGGCAAGCGCAGCGCCGCCGCCGAGGCAAATTTCCGGCGCCCTTGCCGGTCAATTTGATTCAGCATTCATGTTCAATGGCTTCAACGCCAAGCGCGCCGCCTGGCCGGCCATGTTTATGCTTCCTTACCTGCTCGAAGGGAATGCAGAACAAGGTTCGGTCGCCATGTGGCGGACCTATCAAAAATTCTTTGCCAAATTGGGGCAATTCAAAAAGGCGGGCATTACCAGCCTTAGTTACTTCCAATTTCCCGGCGGCCATTTCTTCAGCGGCAACGACACGCCCATTCGCTCGCTTGCCGATCTGAAGAGCCGCAAGATGTGGGCGTTGGCCGGCACACCGACCAAGGTCTTGAAATTGGCCGGCGTCGATCACGTTGCCGGCCCGGCGGCGCGTCTGAGTGGATTTGTTCAAACCAATGTCGTTCAAGGCGTTGCCGGTATATCCCAGGACGCCATCATCACCTTCGGTGGTCTGGCCTTTACCAACTCGGCGACGGTAAATCCGAACGCCAGGCTTGTTGTCCCCAACTTCATCCTATTCCTGACCAATAAAAAATGGGAAGGAATTGGCGCCGCAGACAAAGCCGCGATCCGGGACATATCGGGCGAAAAACTTTCCCGGGCCGTCGGTCTTGCGGCGGACCAGGCCGAAGAAAGGCGGCGTCAGCAATTGATAAAAAAGGGCGTCAAAATGTATGTAACCTCGGATGCCTTTAAACAGGAATTGCTGAGCGCCGGCCAGCCGCTGTTTGCCGCCTGGAAGAAGAAAGCAACGTCGCTCGGTATCGACCCACAAGCGCCGATTGACTACTACAAAGCTCAAGTGAAAGCGTTGCAAAAGTAACCCGACATTTGCACATTTTCCTTTTGTAGCCGGGCGGGTTCGCAGATTTTGGGAATTCGCCCGCTATCTTTCCGGGTGGGGTTATGAGTTACATCAGCCTGATTTTGGAGTTTATGTATAAGACCGTCCGCATTTTCGGCGCGTTGATGCTCGCCGCAATGATCTGTCTGACCGGTTATGATGTCTTCAGCCGATATACCTTCAACAGCCCGGTCCTTGGCACCAATGAAATGACCCAGTTTATATTAGGGGGCATGGTTTTTGCGGGATTTGCTATGGTTGCGGCCCATCGCAGCCATATTGTTGTCTCCCTGTTTGAGAATGTTTTAACCCGTCATGTCCCCTATCTCTATCACGGACTGGTTGTCGGCTTTAATCTGATCGGCATTATCACCATCACCTACGTCGCCTTTCTCTATACCGAATTTCAGCTTTTGATGCAGGGAGAGACGGAAATCTTAGGGCTCCAATGGGGGAAATTGGGCCTGGTCCTTACGGTTTTAAGCGCCATCGGCATCTTGTTCGCCATTAAATCCCTAAAGACACCGCGCCGGCATGGCTCCTACGTTCCGTTTAAGGCCGCCGTCGTTGCGCAAAAGAGCCCCTGTTCCGTCGAACTGGTGGGCGGCGAAAAATACGCTTGGTGCGCCTGCGGGCTTAGCGCCAAGCAGCCGTTCTGCGATGGCGCCCACAAAGCGACCGACATGAAGCCGCTTATCTTCACGGCGCCGATCAGTGGGCTTTCCGATCTTTGCGGCTGTAAAATGTCGGCCAATGCGCCCTATTGCAACGGCGCGCATAATGACATCTGAGACCCTCATGACCCTGGTTAAAAATACCTATCGAATTGGCCGCTAATGGAACTCGCCCTCCTCGGTTTTGCGCTCATCCTATTCTTAAGCTTTCTTGGAATCCCCTTGGCTTTTTCGACTTTAATGGTGGCCATCGGCGGCTATGCGTATGCGCGCGGCGATTTAAATGCCGCCTGGCTCATGTCGGGACAGGAATTATTCGAGTTCACGACCAATTTCAATCTTTCGGTCATTCCGGTCTTTATCTTGATGGGATCGTTGATCCAGAAAGCCAACATATCGAACGATCTTTATGAAGCCGGCTATGCCTGGGTGGGCCGCCGCCGCGGCGGGCTGGCGATGGCCACGGTTTTGTCCTGCGCTGGTTTCTCGGCTGTGTGCGGCAGCTCCTTGGCTACTGCCGCGACCATGGCCAAAGTCGCCATGCCGCCGATGCGCAAATACGGATACGACGATAGCCTGTCGACGGGCACTCTGGCCGCCGGCGGCACCCTCGGCATCATGATCCCGCCAAGCGTGCCGATGATCATCTATGGAATTGCCACAGAAACCGATATCGGCGCCCTTTTCATCGCCGGAATTTTGCCTGGGGCCGTGCTGGTCGGCACCTATCTTGTGGCGATCTATATCCGCGTGACCATTTCGCCGGAATCGGGGCCAAAGGGCGATATCGTTTCGATCGATGAAAAAATGCGGACGGTCTATCGTTCGTGGCCGATATTTGTGCTTTTCGCACTGGTTCTGGGCAGCATCTACCTTGGCTGGGCGACGCCGACCGAGGCTGGCTCGGTCGGTGCAATCGGCGCCTACATGTTCGCCCTATCGCGCGGCCGCATGATGAACCTGCGCGATAATTTAGATGTTTTTGCCGATGCCATTATGACCACGGCAATGATTTTCGCCATCGGCTTTGCGGCCAACGCCTTCGGCCAGTTTCTGAATTTGGTTGGCCTATCGCAGGCATTGGTCGATTTCACTCAGTCCTTTCATCTCGGGCAAATCGGACTGGTCTTGCTGATTTCGGTTATCTGCGTGCTTTTGGGCATGGTGTTCGAAAGCATCGGTATTCTTCTTTTGATCATACCGGTGTTCGTTCCGTCGCTGTTGGCGGTGGGGGTCGATATGGTCTGGTTCGGCATCATCGTTATCATCGTTGTCGAATTGGGCCTCATCACACCGCCCATCGGGATCAACGTGTTCACGGTGAAGACGATGGTGCCCGATGTGCCCCTGGCCAAGATTTTCAAAGGCGTCGTGCCGTTTGTATTCGCCGATTTGGCGGCCCTTATTATTATTGTTTTGATCCCCAGCATCGCAACCTTCCTGCCGTCATTGATGAAATGATGGCGCCGGCTGCGGCGATCGGTGGGCGCGTGATTTCTATTTGGCCCACCCGTTCAGCCAGTTGACAAAATCCGCCGAGAACCAAGTTGCGGCGTAGAGCGCGCCGATCAAGATAACGGTCCAACTTCCGATCCAAATTACGGCGAGTTTGAGCCTCCGTTTGCGTCTTGCGATGCGCCGAAGGGTTTCTTCTTTCAGCCGTTGCCTTTGCCGCGACTTTATTCGCCGGGCGCGGCTTTCCGCTTCGGCTTCGAGCAGCTCTTTGTTTCGGCTCAGCCTTTCCTCGGCTTCAAGTTGGTTTTTGTTTGGCGACATGGCCGCAAATGGCTCCTGCCCGCGCTAATATCCGCGCTCAGCCGGGGATACCGGTGCCGGCGGGATCAATGTTTGCCCAAGCCTCATTCGAGGCCACCATCGTTGAAAGTTTTGGTGTATTTTTTGTCCTCGGAAAGGATGTGATTGATCCACCATTCATTGAGAAAGTCGATCAATTCCGCGGAGACGCTATCTTTCCGGTCCATCTGATCCTGGGTGAGATCACCGATGGTTCGGATATAGCGCAAATGCTCTTCAAGATGCCCTTCGTAGGCGCCGTAGTCGAAGCGTTCCATATAGTTTTCTTCGAGGGCGAAATGGGTGGTCACATAATCGGTCAAACGGTCAAGGATGCCGGCAATGGTCTCAGCCGGGGTATCAGCCCGATCAGGGGTCTGATCGGCGGCGCCAAGCTCGTTGATAAGCTGGATGATGATCTGGTGCTGGCGGTCCAACTCGCTCACACCGACCGTGTACTCTTCGCGCCAGACCAATTCCACCAAGGGCTGTGCCTCCATGAATTCTACAAGTCCACCACCTTAACATGACTGAGGCGTCACGCAAAAATTTGAGATATGTATCTATAGCTCTCGCCCCTTAATTTCGCTTTGATGCAGGTCAACGAGGTCAACCGCCCGTGCCCTTATTATGCGAAGTGACGGAAACCGGGCCAAACGGGAGATTTTGGAATGGCGCAGTTTATGAAATGGTCGAAGGACTATGAAACCGGAAACTATAATATTGATGCCGAACACAAAGGCCTCTTCACCCTCGTCAATGATTTGCACGACAAAATCGAGCAGGGATTCGGCGAAAAATCCATAGAGACGACGATTACCGCCCTCGAAGACTATGCGCATTATCATTTCGAGCGGGAAGAAGCGTTGATGGATCAATGCGGCTTCGATGGCATGGGGAAACATATCGCCCTGCACCGAAAATTTTCGAAATACATGGAACATTGCCGAAAGTCCTTCGAAGATGATCCGTCGAAATTCGACATCGCGGATTTTATGGGTTTTTTATCCAACTGGCTTTCCGGGCACATCCTCGGCGAAGATATGCAATACGTCGATGCACTCAAAAAATCGGCAAAACCCAAATCTTGAGCCGCGAATGGTTCAAGCGATGCTGGCCTCGGCGCCATCATTCGCGCTAGGCTGTTTCAAAGACGCGGCTAATTCAAGGGAACCCCATGAAACGACTTTCTTTCGGGCTGATGACGGCGGTGGCGCTCTCGTTGGTGCTTGCCGCGCCGGTCAATGCGCAATCGGATGTGAGCGATGAAATTCGAGCAGCGATGAAGCAAACCTATCGCAGCGCAAAAAATCAGGCGCGCGACCGCAATCGCGATCCCGTTAGCGCCATGAAGTTCTGTCGCCTAGCCCGGGATATGAAAGTGATCGAGTTTGCCCCCGGTGGCGGCTGGTACACCGAAGTTCTTGGGCCCGTGCTCAAAGACCGCGGCGAGCATTATATCGCTTTCAGCGCCGAACGCCTCGCCCGGCTGGACGATAAACTGCGCCTTGATCCGCTGTCCAAAGTGCACAAATTGCCGATCCCGGTGACGCGCCATCCGAAACGGCGCAAATTTGTGTTCGCCGCGCTGGATTTCGGCATGACCGACGCTGATCTGCTGCTCAATATCCGCGAATATCACAATATCGACCACGGCAGCGTCGCCGTCTTCAACAAGGCGGTCTATCGCGCGCTCAAACCCGGCGGATATTACTGCATTATCGATCATACCAGACGCCACATGGCCGCCGACGAGCACGAAAACCGGCGCCGCATGGACCCGGTGCTGGTGATCAGGCAAGTGCAGGAAGCCGGCCTCCGCTTCGTTGATTTTACCGACCTCTTCTTC
>JABMOP010000215.1 GCA_013204125.1 Rhodospirillales bacterium
CATATTGCCGGTGGTATCGATCACCATGGTGACTTTCGGCTTTCTCTTGGGCGGGACGGTGGTGGTGGAAACAATTTTCGCCCTCAACGGCCTCGGCTTCGAAGCCTTCCAAGCGATCATCCGCCAAGATTTTCCAGTGCTGCAATCGGTGGTGCTGTTTATTTCCGCTATTTATATCGGATTGACCCTGCTTTCCGATTTGATCAACGCGCAGCTCGATCCGCGCATTCGGCTTAGCTGAGGAGGCCTGATATGACACCCAGTGACCGAGCCGCCGCCGCAACAATGACCACCGCCGAAGCCCAAGAGGCCCAAGAACTAAGTGACATTTTCGAAGTCGAAACACCGACTCCGTACGAAATCATGAAGCTTCGGGCGCGCTCGCACCCGGGCTTTCTGATCGGGACATCGGTGGTTTTAGTGGTTTTCCTTGTCGCCGTCTTCGCAAATTACATTGCCCCGTTTGATCCTTATGACCAGGATATTTCCCGCCGCCTTATCAACCCGATCTGGGGGATCGGCGGATCGTGGGAAAACCCCCTCGGCACCGACGCTTTCGGCCGTGATTATATCAGCCGGGTCATTCACGGCGCCCGCGTCTCGATGATCGTCGGCATCGTCGCGCCCTTGATCGCGGCGTGCGTCGGCACCATCATCGGCATGATCGGTGGTTATTTCGGCGGCCGCATCGATGCGGTGGCCATGTACCTGATAAATTCCAAACTGGCACTGCCCGGCCTCGTCGTCGCGTTATCCTTGGTCGCCGTGTTCGGTGGCTCGGTTACGGTTCTGGTGTTGGTGCTGGCGTTCCTGTTTTGGGATCGTTACGCCATTGTTCTTCGAACCGTGACGCAGCAAATTCGCTCGCAGGATTTTGTTACCGCGGCGGAAGCCGTCGGCTGTTCGTTGCCGCGCATCATCTTCAGCGAAATTCTTCCCAATGTGATGAACCAGATTATCGTTATTCTGACCTTGGAAATGGCCATCGCCATTTTGATCGAAGCGACCCTTTCGTTCCTCGGCCTCGGCATTCAGCCGCCGACACCGACCTGGGGCAATTTGATCGCCGAAGGACGTAACTTCATGTTCTTCAAACCCTATCTGGTGACGATCCCCGGTATCTGCCTGTTCTTCCTGGCCATCGCCATCAACATGATGGGCGACGGCATCCGCGATATCACGGCGCCGGAAGGGCGGAACTAGGCTTCACACGAAGGATTATTTAGCCGCGTCGCTCAATATTTGGGCGGCGGCGGCGATATCTTTTTTGACCAGCTTGCCGACTTCGTTGGTCGGAAATTCGTCAAAGAAGAACACATTTTTAGGCTTTTTATAGCCGGCCAATTTGTCGGCGCAGAAATCTAGAATCTCAGCTTCGGTGCAGCCCTCCCGGGCGACGGCACAGGCAACCACCTTTTCCCCCCATTCATGGTCGCTAACACCAACCACGGAAATGAGATCCACCTTGGGGTGTTCGGCCAGAACCGCCTCGATCTCGGCTGGGTAGACATTGACGCCGCCGGTCTTAATCATGTCGCGGGACCGCCCGGCGAGCCAGATATAGCCAGCTTCGTCTTTGACAATAATGTCGCCGGTCACCAGCCAGCCGTCTTTGAAGGCGCGGGCGGTGTCTTCGGGCCGGTTCCAATAGCCTTCGGTCATGGATGGCCCCCTGACCATCATTTCGCCAAATTCTCCGGCGGCCACCGGCTGCATATCTTTATCCACAGCTTCGATGCGGAACAATGGCGCTTCGGTGCCGAGCGACGACATGCGGTCCGGTGTACCGGGATTATTCAGCGCCTCTTCGACCTCGCCGGGCAGCATATAAGAGACATAGCCGCCGGTTTCGGTTGACCCATAGGCGTTGACGAAACCGCCTAAAAACGTTGAATTGGCTTGAATGCGCTGCATACCGGGCCGGGAGTCTCCGGTGGCGCTGGTGCCGGTCAGAAGCCTGAGGCTCGACAAATCAACCCGCGCCAAATCCGCATGATCGGCAAAGCGGTCGAACAAGGAGAGGATGGCAAAGGTCATGGTCGCCCGTTCGCGTTCAATCCATTCGAATAAATCTTCAACCTCGAATTTCGGCCGGATGATCGTCGGGATACCCGCCAATACATGCGTTGTCAGCATATGAACGCCGAGCCCCGCCGAAATCGGCATGCCGATCAGGGCGCGGTCATCGGCGAAATGAGGCACTTTGGATAAATAGACCAAGACGTTGGTAAGATATTTGATGTGGGTGCGCATACAGCCCTTCGGAAATCCGGTGGTCCCGGTTGTATACTTAATGGCAAATACAGAATTCGGATCAATGGCGATATCGGGTTCTGTCTCGGGCGCGCCGGCGATCAAGGCTTCATAGTCATCAGCCCCGCCGGCGCCGGCGCCAATCGAAATCACCCGTTCGACCGAGCCAAGATCACCCGAAATTTCCATCACTTGAGAGAGCGTCTCGGCCCCGACGGCGACAATTTTCGCGCCCACATCATTAACGATATAGGAAATTTCGCGGCCGACCGAACGCGGCATGATACCGACGGATATGCCGCCGGCCTTGGCGACGGCAAAATACATTTCCACCAATTGGGTGCAGTTGCTCAAGATATAGGCGACGCGGTCGCCGGGGCGAAGCCCGCGCCCGATCAAGCCATTTGCCAGCCGGTTCACGCGCCGGTCCAATTGGGACCAGTTCATGCGCTGATCGCCGAATATAAGCGCTTCGCCGTCTGGATTTCGCCGCCTGTTGGCAGCTACGAGATCGCCGATCAGCATTGATCGCTATTTCTTCTTAGATGATTTCTCAACACCATAGGCCAGAAGCGTATCGATGGCATTGCTGAGCGCCGCATATTCGTCGGCATCTAATTGGCTGAGCAATGCCTTTTGGCCGCGCCGCGCGAACACCACTTGCTTGTTGTAGTAATCTTGCCCCGCCCCAGTGACAACGAATGTTGCGCTGCGTCTATCTTTGGGGTCGGCTTCCCGGTGCGCGAGCCCAAGTTTCACCAAGCCCGCCGCCGCGCGGCTGACCTGCGCCTTGTCCAGATGCATTTCGGCGGCGATGGCGCGAATGGTTGTCGGCGAATTGATACAGAGAAAACTCAGCAGCCTGGTTTCGGTGAGACCGATCTCCAAACCGTTGCCCAGACGTTTTTCCGTTCCCCGGTCGATGATGCGGCTCAGCATGCCCAACCGATAAGATAGAAAGTCGAGCACGTGCATCTGATCGACCTGATCTAAGAATTTTTTGCACTCGTCATTGGCGGCGCGCAGCGCCGGATCAGGATTTTGCAATATTCGCACCCTAACTTTATTCCCCTAATGAGCGACTTCGGCATACGCAGCCCGCCGCTATACTTATAGTACACAGAGTATCCGCAGATTGTTGTACGAATCAATAGTGGAGAATCCTACCTTTTTTATGGCGCCGCCCGCCCGATCACGCCCATCGGTCGGGACCGAATTAAATATACCAGATTCCGGACCGGCTCCGGCAGTGCATGGTTGACGGGAGGGCCAAATTTCCCGATGATCTGCCCAATGATTTTAGAATTTTTGGCAATCCGCCGAAGCAATTCCTGGGAGGGATTTTGAATATGCTTGACGCCAGCAAAGATATCATACTTCCGACAACGATCATCGGCTCGTTGCCGAGACCGTCATGGCATACCGCCAAATTGGGCGAGAAAAATTTCCTGGAAGCTATGGTTGATGCGCCGTGGCGCGAACAATACACCGATGCCGTCGGTGTCGCGATCCGCGACCAAGAAGCGGCCGGCCTTGATATCTACACCGATGGCGATGCCCATTACGACGAGGAAGTCGGCGGCCAAAGCTGGACCAGTTACCCGCTCTTTCACATGGAAGGCTTTGATCGTAAAAACCCGGAAGCCGCAGTTTGGCGCGGCGGAACCATCGGTTTTCCACCGGGCCATATCTTGCATGATTACCTGGAAGCCCGCGTCATGCCGGCCATCATCGGCCCGGTCGGTCCGGGTGATCTGCAATACGCCGCGATGTGGAAAACCGCCCAGCGCATGACCAAAAAACCTGTCAAATTCGGCACCATCACGCCCGAACTTCTGGGCGCCGCCGTCGATGACAAATTTTATAGCGATCCGGTCGAACGCATCATGGCGTTATCGGACGCCATCAACGCGGAATTACACGATCTCGCCGATGCCGGTTGCCCGGTGATCCAGATGGAAGAGCCGCAAATCCACATGGTCCCGGCGCGTGGGCCGGTTTTCGGCAAGCTCGATATGGCCGAACTGGTGGACGTGTTCAATAATACGGTGAAGGGTCTTGGCGATAAAACCGAGGTCTGGTGCCACACCTGTTGGGGCAACCCGTCGCAACAACGCATGTTCATTGAAATCCAAAGCTATAAGCCGGCTCTGGAACACCTCAACAATGTCGAAGCGGACGTCATTACCTTCGAAAGCTGCTCGTCCGGGCATATCGATATCGAAGCCATCGGCGAACAGATTACCGACAAAAAAATCGGTCTCGGCGTCATCGACCATCATTCCTTGCAAGTCGAACGCCCGGAAGAAATCGCCGAAGTTATTCGCGGCGCGCTTAAACATATCCCAGCGGAACGGCTGATCCTTTGTTCCGATTGCGGCATGGGCCGCGAAGGCATGAGCCGCCGCCACGCAAATTATAAAATGGTGTCGATGGTGCTCGGCACAAACATGGTGCGCAAAGAACTGGGCCTGCCGGAAGCCGAATGTCTGACCGCAGACGGCCGTTATTCGCTGACCCGCACCGAAGATTAATCCCCTATCGGATCAAACGAAGATCAGGCTGATCTCGGGGACCAGGACAAGCAGCACCGTCACCGCCAGCATGATGAGGACGAACGGAAAGGCGCCCTGGAATATATCGCCCAAGGTGATGTCCGGATCGTTCAGGGTCGATTTGACCACATAACAGGTCAGCCCCACCGGCGGGGTCAGCAGCCCGATTTCGACGGCGACCACCGAGACAATGCCGAACCAGACCAGATCGCCGCCCAAACCGACGACCACCGGCAGCGCCAGCGGCAGGATGATCAGCATGATCGAGATCGAATCCAGAACCATGCCAAGCACGATCAGCAGCAATATATAGGTCGCCATGAAGCCTAAGAAGCCAAGCCCCGCCGACGCAATCAACTCGCTTGTATATTGCGGCAACCCGGACATGGCGAGCATGCGGCTATAGATGTTGGCAGCCAGGATCAGGAACAGGATCGAAACGGTAATATGGCCGGTTTCGACCACAACCTCCCAGAACCTCATTAAGTCGATTTTGCGCCGGGCGATGGCGATTATCAGCGCGCCCGCAGCGCCGGCGGCGCCGGCTTCGGCCGGCGTCAATATGCCGCCGTAAATGCCGCCGAGAACGACGAAGATCAAAAGCGCAATCGGGAACAGCTTGATAATCGACGACTTAAGCGTTTCGCCGGCTTCATCTTCATCAATTTTATGGCCGCCGACAAAATTGGGCATTTTATGGGCCATCCAAATGATCCCAAGCGCCATGAAAAGAGCCAGAATAAGGCCCGGCACGACGGCCGCCAGGAACAAGATGCCGACCGATGTCTCGGCCAAAAAGCCGTAAATAATCAGCAGCAGGCTGGGCGGGATCAACATGCCGAGGACGGACGTTCCGGCGACAACGCCGACCGAAAATTTCTTCGTATAACCATAGCGCCGCATTTCGGGGGTCGCAATTTTGCTAAAGACCGCCGCCGATGCGATGGACGAGCCGGTAATGGCGGCAAAAATTGCGTTGGCGACCACCGTCGCGACACCCAACCCGCCTTTGACCCGGCGTAAAAACCAGCGCGCTAAATCGAAAGTTTCGCGCCCGATATCGGAAGCGCCGACCAGCAACCCCATCATCACGAATAGCGGGATCACCGCCAAAACATGGTTGCGTAAAAATTCCGTCCCGGCTTGATAGAGCGTTCGCTCCGCGATGATCGGGTTATCGCGTATCAGCCAAATTCCGAAAAATCCAAGAACGATCAGCGCGGTGCCGATATGCATGCCGAAAGCGATGAAAATCAGCATAAAGAGGACCGATACCAACCCGATCACGACATTCGATGGCTCCGATTGGGCAAACGCCCAGGCGGCTAAGACGACCGCAATAAAGGCTATGGCCACCGGCCACCCGGTGCGCGCTTCGCCGTCGCCGGAACGCGCTCGCAATACATGACGCCGAAAATTGATCAGATCGGCAATGAATTGGGATATGAAGACGACGGCGGTGACCACTGCGCCAACAAACATGATCAGCCGGAATGGCCACAACAATAATATCACACCGGTCGGCATACCATCGACTTCCATTTCGAGGAACGATGAGACGAGGTGCGGATACGTCACCCAGGACAGCGCGATGAACACCACCGCACCAATTAAATTGAACGCCGCGCTAATGCCGGCGCCGGCGATGGGCCGGTTTCCGTCGAGCCAGCCGGTCACCAATTCAGCGCGAGTGAAGCGCCCCATAAGCAGCGTGTGGGCGAGTTGCAGATAAACAATGCTGAGGACGGAATAAGCGAGGATTTCCGCAACGCCGCGGATCGGCGCGTTTAAAACATTGCGGCCGAAAATATCGGCGCAAACCAACACCATGACAAAGCTTACCCAGACGGCGCCAAGGCTGTTCATCCATAATGGGATCGTAGAAAGCCCGCCGCCGAGACGCCTTAAAAAGGGCGCACCGGCGGCAAGTTCTGTATTGATCTGCAAGGTACTCTAACCGGGCTTAATGAGCCGGGTTATTTCCAGTCGCGTAACGGTTGGCCGCCGAGCTTGCGAACACCTTCCATGTAGCGGGCCAAAAGCGCCTTAGCGGGCACACCCTTGGCTTCCTCTTTGGCCGCCCATTCGCCGGCGACGTCATCAAGCTTCCCGGCCCAACGTTTGCGCATTGCCGGTGTCGCTTCAGAAACCTTTGCGCCGCCCTTGGGGAGCAACACATTCAAGGAC
>JABMOP010000216.1 GCA_013204125.1 Rhodospirillales bacterium
GAACCACCGACACCGTGATTTTCAGTCACGTGCTCTACCAACTGAGCTACCTGGGCATAACCTTTACCGCATGCCCCAAGGGCAGCGACGAGCAAGACGCCGCTTATAAATAAAAAGCCATGCCCTGTCCAGCGGCCTTAGCGGGCGTTACCGGCTTTGCCACCTTCTGAAAGGTTATAATGATACAGTGCAAATTCAAGCGCCCTTAGCCCGATACGTCTTATCTACATAGCCATCGACAATCGTCTTGAACTCGTCAGCAATGTTGGGCCCACGCAATGTCTCCGTCTTTTCACCATCAATGAATACCGGCGCCGCCGGCATCTCGCCGGTACCGGGGAGGCTGATACCGATATTGGCGTGCTTGCTTTCGCCGGGCCCGTTAACGATGCACCCCATGACCGCCACTTGCATTTCTTCGACCCCATCATAACGCAATGCCCATTCCGGCATTTTGGCGCGCACATAGCCCTGGATCTGATCAGCCAGTTCCTGGAACACCGTGCTGGTGGTCCGCCCGCAACCGGGGCAGGAAATGATTTGCGGAACAAATGAGCGAATCCCCATGGTTTGAAGAATTTCCTGGGCAACGATCACTTCGCGCGTCCGATCACCGCCCGGTTCCGGCGTCAACGAAATGCGGATGGTATCGCCGATACCTTCTTGCAAAAGGACGGAGAGTGCGGCGGTGGAAGCAACAATTCCTTTGGAGCCTAAGCCGGCTTCGGTAAGGCCCAAATGAAGGGCGTAATCGCAACGTGCGGCAAGATTGCGGTAAACGGCGATTAAATCTTGAACCTGGCTAACCTTGCACGACAGCACGATCTTGTCGGCGCCCAGCCCCAGCGCTTCGGCTTGTTCGGCGCTTTGGACCGCAGATGCCACCAAGGCGTCATGCATGATGAAGCGCGAATCCTTAGGCATTTTACTGCCGGCGTTTTCATCCATCAGGCGGGCCAAAAGGTCGGCATCAAGACTGCCCCAATTGACACCGATGCGCACGGGTTTGTCATAATGGATTGCCTGTTCGATCATCGTTGCGAATTGCGTATCGCGCTTTCCTTTAAATCCCACATTACCGGGATTGATGCGATATTTATCCAATGTTTCCGCGCATTTTGGATATTCAGTTAGCAAAACATGCCCGTTGTAATGAAAATCACCGACCAACGGCACATCGCAGCCAAGGTCAGCCAATTTCTCACGGATCTTGGGCACTTGTTTGGCTGCATCTTCATTATTGACAGTTATGCGGACAATTTCGGAACCGGCGGCGGCCAATTCGGCAACCTGCTTGGCCGTTGCGTCTGCATCAGCGGTATCCGTATTGGTCATGGATTGCACCACAATGGGTGCATCCCCGCCGATCCGAATGCCGCCGACATCAACACTGCCGCGTTGTTTGCGCGTTATATCCATGACGTTCCCATTTACTGGAATACCTATTCTGGCCGTACTATATCAGCGCCGATTGAGCTTACCAGCTTCAATCTCGGCTAAATACATGTATTCTCTTAAGGGTATTACTTGGAGTGCGCGCCCCTTGCGGGCGCTATAGATCGGCCATGGACCAAGCGCCAAGCGCTATCGAAATGCCTTCGAGCAAGGATGCGGGATATGAGAATTTTCCTGTTGGCTCTTGGCTGTTGCCGGCAAATTTGCGGCCTTACGTAGCAATATTCTATGCCTTTGCCCGCGCCATTGATGACATCGCAGATTCAAACGAGTTGGAAGCGGATGAAAAAATCCGGCGCCTGGACGGTTTTGAAAAGGCTATCAACGACCCCAAGAATGGAAATGAAGAAAATTCGGATTTTGAAAAAGCCCGGCGCATGCGCGAAAGCTTGGAGCAAACAAACGTATCAGCGCAGCATTGCCTGGATCTGATTTCGGCCTTCAAGCAGGACGCGGTAAAGGGGCGTTACGCCAATTGGGATGAATTGATCGACTATTGCCTGCGATCCGCCGCGCCGGTCGGCCGCTATCTTCTCGATCTCCACGGTGGGGCCGATGACGGTTATGCGTCTTCGGATGCGCTTTGCAACGCGCTTCAAGTTCTCAATCATTTGCAGGATACGAAGGCGGATTATCTTGAACTGGACCGGGTCTATCTGCCTTTGGATTGGATGGAAGCTGAAGGAGCCGTGCCGGACCAATTGGCGGGGGCCAGCCTCAATGCTGGATTGCGCAAAGTTTACACCCGCGCGCTTGACCAAACCGACGCTTTGTTGGCCCATGCAGATCAATTGCCCAAAATGCTGAAAAGCCGCCGCCTCGCCATGGAGGCCGGTGCGATCATAATTATCGCCCATAAACTAAGCGGCAAACTTCGCCGCATGGACCCCTTGGCCGGGCGGGTCGAGCTGAGCAAATTTCAATATTTTCAATGCTGCATAACCGGCGCCTTCAAGGTCGCATTCGGGCGATAAGCGGTCATGATAGCGGAAACCATTTTGACCATTGCCGCCGGCGTGTCATTGACAGGCTGGATTTACCTGACCCTGTTTCACGGGCAATTTTGGCGGTGTGATCAATACTTGCCGGAAGGCGGGGCGGAGCCTCCGGAGTGGCCGGGGGTTGCGGTTGTCATCCCAGCCCGAAATGAAGCCGAGACAATTGCAGCAGCGGTCGGCTCGCACTTGGCTCAGGATTATCCAGGCCCGTGTTCGGTAATTGTCGTTGATGACCAAAGCACGGACGGCACTGCGAAAATGGCCGGCAAGTCGGTGCGCGTCGTTGCCGGTGCCGCCCTACCCGGCGGCTGGACCGGAAAAATGTGGGCGGTTTCTCAAGGACTAGATTGTGTGAATTCGTTCATGCCCGATGCAAAATATGTATTATTGAGCGATGCGGATATTGTTCATCCACCGGATAATTTGAGATTACTGGTGAACCAGGCGGAGAAAGAAAACTTCGCGCTGGTATCTCAAATGGTTCTCCTCAACGCCCAAAGCATTTGGGAGCGCATCTTAATCCCCGCCTTCGTGTTCTTTTTTCAAATGCTGTACCCATTTCGCTGGGTCAATAACCCGGCCCGAAAAATAGCCGCCGCCGCGGGTGGATGTATGCTGGTCAAACGGGAGACGCTGGATCAAATGGGCGGGATTACCGCAATTCGCGACCGTGTGATTGATGATTGCGCCGTTGCGGCGCTGATCAAGCCAGCCGGCCCCATATGGCTGGGTCTCACCGCCCGCACCTTAAGTTTGCGGAAATATGACAGCCTGTCCGAGATTTGGTCGATGGTCACTCGGACTGCGTTCGTTCAATTACGGCACTCGGTTCTTTATCTTGGCGGCGCAGTCTTTGGCATGATCCTCGTTTATTTGGTGCCGCCCGTTGCTACTTTCGTCGGCGCGGCAACCGGGACGACGGGCCTATTCGCGCTCGGATTTACATCTTGGCTGATTATGGCAATCTGCTACGCGCCGGCACTTAAGCTTTATAGCCAACAACGCTGGACCTCTGTTCTTCTTCCGATTTCCGCATTACTCTATACAGCCATGACCATTGATTCAGCGCGCAAATTTATGATCGGCTCCCCTCCCGTTTGGCGGGAGCGGCAAACCTTGAACGCATCCGCCCACGAGACCGATTGATGAGCGGGCCCGAAACTACGCCCGAACAAGTCGCTGCCGAGATAGCAAAAAAATCCGGCTCGTCGTTCTATTGGGCAATGCGATTATTGCCGAGGTACAAGCGGTCGGCGATGTATGCCATTTACGCGTTTTGCCGAGAAGTTGACGATATTGCCGATGGCGACGGAGAAATTGAGCTTAAAAAATCGCAGCTGGAAGAATGGCGAGACAGGATAGAGCACCTTTATGCAGGACATCCGGATCACCCGATTACCTGCGCCCTCCAAGGCCCCGTTACTCAATTTGATTTACAGAAAAATGATTTTGCTGCGGTCATCGACGGCATGCTGACCGATGCAGTACCAAGCCTCAGAATCAAAAACCTGGACGAATTGACTGTTTATTGCGATCGGGTGGCGTGCGCGGTCGGACGGCTCTGTGTCCGCGTCTTTGAAATTGATACAAAAATCGGGTTGGAGCTTTCCAAATCATTGGGGCACGCACTTCAACTTACGAATATTTTACGCGACGTCGCAGAAGATGCGGAACGTAGCCATATATATTTACCTGCAGATATGCTCGGCGAACATGGCGTCGATACGGGTGACATTCTCAGCTTCGATACCCGGGAAGGCGTGGCGGCGGTCTGCGGCGAATTGGCCAAATTGACGAGCGACTATTACGGCGAGGCGGGGCGCCTGATCCGGCGCTGCGATAAGTCACAGGTTCGCCCCGCCCTGATCATGAAAAATGTTTATGAGAAGCTATTCAAACGCGTGACAGACCGGGGCTGGGTTGACCTGAATGAACCGGTCTCATTGTCCAAGTTCGAAAAGTCGGCACTGGTCGTCAAGTCGGCTTTCTTTCCCTGACCGATGCTCGCCGGACCGCCGGGCGACCGCTTTATAATATCCATCCTAATAATCATGGCATTGCCCAGAGAATGGGGACTTGACAAGACACCCTATCGGACGTGACAAGACGTATTCATGTAATTGCTCCAATGTTTATAACGAATTGTTTTTAAAAGGTTTTATTCGAACTAATGAGAAATCTTGAGCCAAATAACGGGGATATTGAGCCCGTAGACCCTGAGGCTCCCTTTGGGCCGAGGCTCGATTCTGTCATTAGCACTGCCCGCGATCAGCTGATCGCGCTTCAGGCCGAAGACGGCCATTGGTCATTCGAATTAGAAGCCGACGCAACAATCCCGTCGGAATATATTCTGCTAAATCATTTCCTTGGTGACCCTAATGACGAGGTCGAAGGAAAAATTTCAAATTATTTGCGCCGTATTCAAAACGCCGAAGGCGGGTGGCCGCTTTACCAAGGTGGCGCTTCGAATATCAGCGCAACGGTGAAAGCCTATTTTGCCCTAAAACTGGTCGGCGACGATATCGATGCACCGCACATGACGCGGGCACGAAAGACAGTACTGGCCGGCGGGGGATTGGCGGAATGCAATGTTTTTACCCGCTACACACTCGCCATGTTCAATATCGTTCCGTGGCGGGCGGTGCCTGTATCACCCGTCGAAATACTTCTCGCGCCGAGATGGTTCCCTATTCAAATCGGCAAGGTGTCCTATTGGTCGCGAACGGTGACCGTGCCGCTTCTCGTTTTAACCGCGCTTCGGGCAGATGCAGAAAATCCTCGAAATATCGGCTTGGATGAACTCCAATCAGATGATCGAGACCGCGCTTATTATGCGCTGAAAAATCCAACCGGCCATTGGCTTGGCGGATTAATGATTCGTATCGACAAACTTGCGCGCCAAATCGAGCCGTTCATCCCCAAGCGATGGACCCAGCGTGCGATTGACCGCGCGCTGGTATTCATTGACGAAAGATTGAACGGTGAAGACGGCCTCGGCGGCATATTCCCAGCCATGGCCAATGCGCTGATGGTGTTCCATACCCTCGGCTACGATAAGGATGATCCCAAGGTCATTACCGCGCGCAAGGCGATTGATCGGCTTTTGGTGTTTTCAGGTGATGAAGCATACTGCCAGCCATGCCTTTCGCCGGTTTGGGATACCGGTCTTGCGCTGCACGCGCTGCTGGAAACTGAGCCCCCGGAGAACGATCTCCACATCGCCAAAGCCACAGATTGGCTTTTAGAACGGCAAATCTCAGACCTTCGTGGTGATTGGGCTGTGATGCGCCCGGACGCTCAACCCGGTGGGTGGGCGTTTCAATATCGGAACGACTACTACCCTGATGTCGATGATACTGCGGTAGTCGTCATGGGGTTAGATAGAATAAAGCGCCCCGAAACCGATCCCGCGATCAAACGCGCCACAGATTGGGTATTGGGTATGCAGTCCAAAAATGGCGGCTGGGCTGCGTTTGACGCCGACAACACCTATCACCTGTTGGAACACGTGCCGTTCGCGGATCACGGCGCCTTGCTGGATCCGCCGACCTCGGATGTGAGCGCACGCTGCCTCAGCATGCTGGCTCAACTAGGCTACGATAAGTCGCACCCGGCCATCAGGCGCGGCGTCGGATATCTGTGTTCGGAACAAGAAGAGGATGGCTCGTGGTTTGGCCGCTGGGGAACCAATTATATATACGGCACCTGGTCGGCTCTTTGCGCCCTAAACGTCGCCGGCGATGAACAAGAAGGCGCGGGCATTGCCCGCGCCGCCGATTGGCTGGAAGGACAGCAAAACGAAGATGGTGGCTGGGGCGAAGATTGTGCGACTTACTGGGATGGCGAGGGTAAAGATTTTGGCATTTCGCTACCTTCGCAAACCGCCTGGGCGATCCTCGGCCTAATGGCCGCCGGCCGCGGTCATGGTAGTGCAGTCCGCCGGGGAATTGAACATCTCTTATCGAACTTCGATCCTGAAAACGGCTGGTACGAAGAATATTATAATGCAGTCGGCTTCCCGCGGGTATTCTACCTAAAGTATCATGGGTATCGGAGCTACTTTCCGCTGCTCGCCTTATCCCGCTACCGTAATATCGAGGCGCGCGACGATGGGCGCATTGATTTCGGCTTTTAAATGAGAAAAATCGGGATCATCACCGGTTTAAAAAGCGAAGCCGATTGCTTAGGCCCATACTTGGATCCATCCAAATTCGAAATTCAGATATCCGGCGCGTCTTCGGAGAGAGCCTTCACATTGTGTAATGCGATGGCCCGTTCGGGCGCCGAGTTACTTATCAGCTTTGGGGTCGCCGGTGCCCTTGGGGCGGACCTTAATCCCGGTGATTTGATACTGCCCGAAACCATAATTGCGGGTCCGGGAACAGAGTTCACGGTCGATGCAGGCATCCGGAATAAACTTCTGAGCCAAATACCAAAATCCCTTACCGCAATGAAGATTTCTTCCGGATCGATATACGGATCGGACGCCTTGATTACCTCTCCAGAAGAAAAACGCGCATTACATAGTCGCTTTGGATCTCTTGGCACCGATATGGAATCTCATAAAATGGCCCTGGCCGCTGCCGATAACGGACTGCCTTTTTTGGTTATTCGAAGCGTACTGGATGAATTAGAAGCGACATTGCCAAAATCCGTGCACGGCGCCATAAAGCCCGACGGCACACCCGATTATGCGCGGATCATAGCTAATTTCTGTGCACACCCGTCCGAGATTGCATCGCTCGCCGGCCTAGCACTGCGCAGCCGCAAAGCGCTGAGCAGCCTACGCGGCATCGCTCCGTTGCTTGAGGCTCTCTAGGGCGGCTGAACTTTTTTCGACGACATCTTCAAACAAAAATTCCGCCGGACGTTGACCATCCAACGGGATGTCGGCAACCATAGCGCCTTCGGTGCGAACGCCTTTTAGCGCCACCATTAAGGCTTTTAACGGATGAGCCACCGTATCAGACACAGCGGTCGGCTCGTAGCCGCAATGGACCATACAATTTGCGCATTTTTCATAATTCCCGGTCCCATAGGATTCCCAATCTGTTTCATCCATAAGCGCGCGGAAGCTCGGGGCATAGCCCTCGGCCAAAAGATAACAGGGACGTTGCCATCCGAATATGTTTCGCGTCGGGTTTCCCCATGGTGTGCAGTGGTATTGTTGATTGCCGGCGAGGAAATCCAGGAAAAGGCTGGATTGGCTGAACCGCCATTTCCTGCCCTTGCCAAGCCGGAAGACATCTCTGAACAACTGCTTAGTTTTTTGCCGAGTTAAGAAATGGTCTTGATTGGGAGCACGCTCGTACGCGAAGCCTGGCGAAACGGTGACCCCTTCGACGCCAAGCTCATCGGCAGCAAAATCAAGAAACGTCGCCAATTCCTCGGCGGTCATCTGATCAAATAAGGTGCAGTTGACGTTAACCCTAAATCCTTTTGCGCGGGCCGCCTTAATTGCGGATACCGCACGATCAAAAACGCCCGGCTGATCGACAGCCTTATCATGCACTTCGCCAAGCCCATCGAGATGAATAGAAAAAGTCAAATACGGACTGGGTTCAAAATCACCCAGACGTTTTTCCAAAAGAAGCGCGTTGGTGCACAAATAAACGAATTTCTTTCTTTCAATAATTCCGTTCACAATTTCAACGATTTCGCGGTGCAAAAGGGGCTCGCCGCCGGGAATC
>JABMOP010000217.1 GCA_013204125.1 Rhodospirillales bacterium
CATGCTCCAGACCGGCGAGTAGGACTTGGCTGAGGGTGAATTGGCCGTCTTCGGTGGTTTCGCCAAATTCAATATTCAAAACTCGTTTGCAGGCTTCGGAAATGCCATCTGAACCACGCAGCCAGCAGGGTAAATTGGTGCACACCTGGACATGATTTTTACCGACCGGTTTTAGATTGTACATGGTGTAGAAGGTCGCCACTTCGTAAACGCGGATCGGCGGCATCGAAAGATACTCGGCCACATAGTCCATGGCGGCGCGGGGTAGCCAGCCGTCGTTTTGGCGCTGCGCGATATCCAAAAGCGGCATGACGGCACTGGCTTGGCGGCCTTTCGGATATTTAGCGATGTGCGCATTGGCGGCGGCCAAATTTTCCGGCGTGAAGGCGAAGGTCCCATTTTCTGTGTTAACGCTCATAGCCGCCTCACCTATCGATCTCGCCGAAGACCACATCCAACGAACCGATATTGGCGACAATATCGGCCAACATATGCCCCCTGGATATGAAATCCAACGCTTGAAGATGGGCAAACCCCGGCGCCCTGATTTTGCACCGGTACGGTTTATTGGTGCCGTCGGAAATCAGATAGACGCCGAACTCTCCCTTTGGCGCTTCGACCACCGTATAGGTTTCGCCGGCATGCACATGATAGCCTTCGGTATAGAGCTTGAAGTGATGGATCATGGCTTCCATGGATCGTTTCATATCGCCCCGGTGCGGCGGCGTAAATTTATGATCGTCGGCGGCTGCGGGACCGGCCGGCATGTCGGCGACGCATTGTTTGATGATGCGTATGGATTCCCGCATTTCGTACACGCGCATCAGGTAGCGATCATAACAATCGCCATGCTTACCGATTGGGATGTCAAAATCCATTTTGGCGTAAACTTCGTACGGCTGCGCTTTGCGCAAATCCCAGGCGATCCCCGATGCGCGGAGGTTCGGCCCAGTGAAGGCCCAATCAAAAGCTTGCTCGGCCGTGACCACGCCGATATCGACGGTCCGCTGTTTGAATATGCGGTTGTCCGTAAGCAGGGCTTCGCAATCGTCGATGCACTGCGTGAAGCGTTCGGCCCAGGCCGCAATATCGTCGAGAAGCGCCTGCGGGATATCCTGCGCGACGCCGCCGGGGCGGAAATATGCCATGTGCATCCGCGCGCCGGAGGCACGTTCGCAGAATTCCATCATGTGCTCACGTTCTTCAAACATCCACAGCATCGGCGTCATGGCGCCGACATCCATGGCATAGGAGCAAACGTTCAGGATATGACTAAGGATGCGGCCGATTTCAGCATAAAGGACACGAATATATTGGCCGCGCGGCGGCACTTCGATGCCGGCCAATTTCTCAACGGCCAAAGCGAATGCATGTTCCTGATTTTGCGGCGCGACGTAATCCAGCCGGTCGAAGTAAGGCACCGCCTGCAGATAGGTCTTATGCTCGATCAGTTTTTCAGTGCCCCGGTGGAGAAGCCCGATATGCGGGTCGGCCCGTTCGATCACTTCACCGTCCATTTCCAGAACCAGGCGCAAGACGCCATGCGCAGCCGGATGCTGCGGGCCGAAATTGAGGGTGAAATTCTTGATCTGCTGATCGGTCACTTTGTGGCCTCGCCCTCTTCTTCGGCTGACCCATCTTCTGCATCGGCTTTTTCGTCGCCGGGCAAAGAACGGGCGGCGCCTTCCCACGGGCTGAGGAAATCGAAATTCCGAAATTCCTGGGTCAGCTTGACGGGTTCGTACACGACACGCTTTTGTTCATCGTCGTAGCGCACTTCGACATAGCCGGTCAGCGGGAAATCTTTTCGCAAAGGATGGCCTTCGAAACCGTAATCGGTAAGGATGCGCCGTAAATCCGGATGGCCGGAAAAATAGATGCCGTATAAATCCCAGGCTTCGCGTTCCCACCAGGAAGCGGAGGAAAAGACGCCGGTAACGGACGGCACCGGGGTGTCTTCGTCGGTTTGAATTTTTACCCGTATGCGACCGTTCTGGGTCATGCTCAAAAGATGATAGACAACATCGAACCGGTTTTCGCGTTCCGGGTAATCGGCGCCGCAGATATCCATCAATTGCTTGAACTGGCAGTTCACGTCGTCGCGCAAAAATGACAGGGTTTTGGCGATCTGCTCGCGCGCTACAATCAACGTCAACTCGCCGCTGGAAATTTCGTGGGAAAGGACAGCACCGCCTAGCTTATCGGCGATATAATCGCTTATGTCCCCTACCGATCTAACGTCTGCCATTGTTCCTCGCTGGATACTTCAAAGCGCGCGACTAGCGCCAAAGTGTTCCGGTCCTTCGAATTTTCTTTTGAAGCTGCAAAATGCCGTAGATAAGCGCCTCGGCGGTCGGCGGACAACCGGGCACGTAAATATCGACCGGCACGATCCGGTCGCAGCCTCTCACAACGGAATAGGAATAGTGATAATAGCCACCGCCATTGGCGCAGGACCCCATGGAAATGACATAGCGCGGTTCTGCCATTTGGTCATACACTTTGCGAAACGCCGGGGCCATTTTATTGGTCAGCGTGCCGGCGACGATAATCACATCAGATTGGCGCGGGCTCGGCCTTGGCACCACGCCGAAGCGGTCCAGATCATAGCGCGGCATATAAGCGTGCATCATTTCGATGGCGCAACAGGCCAAGCCGAACGTCATCGGCCACATCGAGCCGGTGCGCGCCCAATTCACCAAATTATCCAGCTTGGCGACAACGAAGCCATTATCCATGAGCGAGCTGGTGACGTTGTTCAGTATGGCGTCCTGATCCAGTCCCGGTGGGATCAGCCCGCCGCCGGGCGCAGTTAAGTCTTGGTCTATTCCCATTCCAGCGCCCCCTTCTTCCATTCGTAGACAAAACCAATGGTCAGGATACCTAAGAATACGACCATCGACCAATACCCAAAGGCGCCGATGGTGCCCAAAGATACCGCCCAAGGGAAAAGGAAGGCGACTTCAAGATCAAATATGATGAACAGGATCGCCACCAGATAAAAGCGAACGTCGAATTTGATGCGCGCATCTTCGAAGGCTTCGAAGCCACATTCATAGGC
>JABMOP010000218.1 GCA_013204125.1 Rhodospirillales bacterium
TGGCGCGGGCGGCGGGCATTCATTTGATCATGGCGACCCAACGCCCGTCGGTCGATGTCATCACCGGCACCATTAAGGCCAATTTCCCGACCCGTATTAGTTTTCAGGTTACATCGAAAATTGACAGCCGCACCATTCTTGGCGAACAAGGCGCCGAGCAGCTTTTGGGGCAGGGCGACATGTTGTACATGACCGCCGGCGGACAAGTTACGCGCGTGCACGGACCCTTTGTCAGCGATGAAGAAGTGGAACGGGTTGTCCGATTCCTCAAAAGCCAGGGCGAGCCGAGCTATGTCGATGCGGTGACCGAAGACGACGAAAGCGGTTTCAGTCTACCGGGCAGCGAAAGCGGGCGCAGCCAAGACGAATTGTACGACGAAGCCGTGGCGCTTGTGGCGCGCGAGGGCAAGGCGTCCACAAGCTTCATTCAGCGCCACCTGCAGATCGGCTATAACCGCGCCGCTCGCATCATCGAAGAAATGGAAAATCAAGGCGTCGTCAGCAAAGCCGACCGGGTCGGGCGCCGCGAAGTGATGATCGGCGAACATTAGGGCCTATTTCTGCGTTCATCCTTCATGCCTTCTTGCCAATCCATCACCTTTGCCCGACAGTACGCCTGATATGAAAAATCGGCGCCCCCACTTCCTCGCCAGGCTTCGTTCCGGGTCTAATGGTCATCGTGCGCTATTTGTTGTAGCTGCCCTTGTGGCGATCACCATGGCGAACCTTCCGGCCTATGGAGCCGAAGCGGCGTCAGCTAAATTGAGCCCGCGCGACAAAGCCGATATTGCCCGCATCGAAGACTATCTGAACCGGCTACACACCATGACGGCCAAATTTCTCCAGGTCGCATCGACCGGAGAAGTTGCCACCGGTAAGGTATATTTATCGCGCCCTGGTAAGATGCGGTTTGAATACGATCCGCCGTCACCTTTGATGCTGATTGCCGATGGAACATTTCTTATCCAGATCGACCGCGAGTTGGACGAAACCACGCATATATTCCTGTCCAGCACACCGGTCGGGTTCTTGGTCGCTAAGGATGTCAAATTTTCCGGCGATGTGACCGTAACCGGCATCCGCCGCGGCCCCAATACTATGCGGGTCCATGTGGTGAACACCGAAGATCCTGAAAAAGGAAGCCTTACTTTGGTGTTTTCCGATAAGCCTCTGGCCCTTTATCAATGGCAAGTGAAGGACGCGCAAAGCATTCGGACCTCGGTAAGCCTGACCAGTATGCGCACCGGCATGAAATTAGATGGGAAGCTGTTTGAATACGAAGAAAAATCTAAGAATCAATAAGCCCTGAGTTAGCATCGATAAAGAGATGCAAAATTAAAACGGGCCGCCAAAACCGACAGCCCGTTAGAGGTAAAGAGGGCGCCGCAGAAGCAGCGCCCTAATATATTTACGCCTCAACCCCGTCTTGAAAGAAGCCAGATTATAATACCGACGGCAATCAGACCAATAAGTCCGCTATCGCCAAGAGATTTAATCAAAGCCACCAAATTGCCGACCACGTTTCCAACAAATGGAAGGTCGGATCCAAAGATAACTCCGGCCACCACTGAAAGTGCAATCAGCAAGAGGCCCATCTCCGTAACTTGAGTGAAAAAACGTTTCACACTATCGTAAATGCCAGGCATGTCATGATCCTTCGGTAATTGATGCCACGCTATGAGCCCCCTATAAGACGGACTCCGGTGAAACACCACAATATATTGGAATTTATGTCAACAAATTTGCTAGATATAGCTGGTTCTACCATATCTAGTAGTGTATTAGACTATATATACAGCCAATATTGAGAACTTATCCGAAAATACAATATGTGGGTATTTTCCGGCCAGAAGCTGACCTTTAGCCAAAACCAACAGATTGAGCGAATCGAAAATGCGCCTAATAACGTGGAATATTAACAGTGTACGGCTCCGCCTCGAGACCTTAGGTCGGCTCTTTAAGCTGATGGATCCTGATGTTGTGTGTCTTCAGGAAACCAAGGTGATCGACGAATTATTTCCGGCGGATGCCATCGCCGAGATGGGGTATCCCCACCAAGCCATAAGCGGCATGAAGAGTTACAACGGAGTTGCCATTTTATCCCGCCTACCGATAGAGAATTGGGGTACTAAGAATTGGGCCGGCAAAAATGATTGTCGCCACATTCATGCGCAGCTCGAAGGCGGATTGGACATTCATAATTTTTATATTCCGGCCGGTGGTGATGTACCGGACCCAACAGCAAACGACAAATTTGCCCATAAATTGGAATTTCTGAAATCGGTCAGCCATTGGTGGGCCGACCAGCAAGACCCCAAAGCCCGCCGCATCATGGTCGGAGATTTCAATGTAGCGCCGCTCGAAACCGATGTTTGGTCGCACAAACAACTGCTCAAAATCGTATCGCATACGCCGGTCGAAGTCGATCTCCTGAACGCCATGCAGGCGGCGGGCCCTTGGATCGATGCGGTTCGTGAAATTATCCCGGCAGAGAAAAAACTTTATAGCTGGTGGAGCTACCGCGGCAAGGATTGGGCAGCATCGGATCGCGGCCGGCGCCTGGATCACATCTGGATCACCGGCGCCTTGGCCCCAAAACTATTGGACGCCTCGGTCGCGCGCGAAGTGCGCGGATGGGAGCGGCCATCGGACCACGCGCCGGTCGCAATTACGTTGGATATTTAAGGAACCAGGCGGTAGCCGTTTGGTTCGGTCACCAGCAACTCGGCCTTGGAGGGTTCTCGTTCGATTTTCTGGCGCAGGCGATAAACATGCGTCTCCAGGGTGTGGGTTGTGACATCGGCATTGTAGCCCCACACCTCGCCCAAAAGAACATCCCGGCTGACAACCCGCTCGCCGGCTAAATACAAAAATTTAATGATTGATGTTTCTTTATCCGTTAAACGAACTTTCTTATTGGTCTCGTTATCAAGCAATAGCTTGGCCGACGGTCGGAACGTGTAGGGGCCAATGGTAAACACGGCAAATTCACTTTGTTCGTGTTCGCGGATATGGGCACGAAGACGCGCCATCAAGACGCCAATTCGAAACGGCTTGGTAACGTAATCATTGGCGCCCGCATCAAGGCCCAAAATGGTATCCGCGTCGGTATCGGCGCCGGTCAGCATTATGATTGGTGATTTCACGCCGTTGCGGCGCATGACGCGGCAAACTTCGCGCCCATCCATATCGGGCAAACCCACATCCAACAGGATCATGTCGAAATATTGCCCCTTCGTCCGCTCGATCGCGGCGGCGGCGTTATCTGCACCTTCGGTTTGAAATTCTTCGTGAATTTGCAGTTGTTCCGCCAACATTTCCCGAAGATCGTCATCGTCATCGACGATCAAAATGCGCCTGTTACCCGTCATATCAGTTGTTTTTCCATATCAGCAGGGGTTTTAGAAATTCCTAGGAATGGCTGGCGCACATAGTACTGTTGCGGCGGCGGCGGTTACAATAGACGAATAGCGGGCAGATATTACCCAGCGCGGCCATAGTCTTGCCGAGCAGAAAAATCACAAGTCATTGTAAATAAACATTTAAACTTGGCACGCGCCTTGCGATTTAAAGGCAAAAGCAAAAGAACGGGCAAAACCATGGTATCACAAATTAGTGTGGCGGCTGACCAGCCGTTCCTTCTACAAACGAATGCGGCTGGCGGCCAAGGCTCTACGAGCGGCAACGCTAGCAAACCCTTTAATTTATTCGGTGATGACGGGCTAACCTTTTGGGACCTCGTGGATATGGTCAATCCGCTTCAACATATCCCGGTGGTCGGCACCATTTACCGCGCTATAACCGGCGATCAGTTAGATCCTGGAGCAAAAATATTTGGTGCGACAGTACTCGGCGGACCGCTCGGCGCTGCGGTTTCGGTTTTGGACGTGCTCGTCAAACACAATACCGGGCGAGATATGGGTGAGCACGCGGTCGCTGCGCTTACCGGCAAAGAAGGCGCGCCGGAAATTGAGGACAAAACCCCTGGTCAGGTTGCCGAGGCAATGATCACCGATGACAACGCCTTCGTCTCAATGCCGCCGGTCGCCGGCTTCGTTGCCGGCGCCAAAAACAAAAATACATCGGCCCGACCGGATAAATATTGGGCAGGTATGTCCGCGCTTCCCCAGGCAAAAGCCGACTTTATTGAACGCGCCGTCGCCTATATGCCGAAAGCGGCACCGGATTTAGGGCTGCTTAAAAGCACCGATGCCGCCGCCGAAAGCCAGGCAATGAACCTGATTGAGGCTGGTCCATTTGCGCTGAAACCCCGTTTTTCCGCAGATGATGCAGTGAATATTAAATCCGCTCCCGGCGCCAAGCCCATTCAAACCGCGTCAATGACCGGCCTGGCGGCGACGGAACAAATACTGGCCGACAACAAGAACGGCTGGGTGATCGACACCATGATGCGCGCGATGGATCAATACGAGGCCGGCAACAAATTGATCGCTCCGGCAGCCGTGCCCGTTCAAACGGTTGTTCGATAGCGCCGCTCAGGCACATTATAGTGACCCTATGGAATTAATCGTAACCGCGGATGGATTTCTGAACCTGGGCGGCGCCTCGTTCCGGTGCGCCCTTGGCCGTGGTGGTGTTTTCGAGAAAAAAGCCGAGGGCGACGGGCGGACCCCCGTCGGCACGTTCCCCTTGCGCAACCTATATTACCGCAACGACCGGCTGGCCCAGCCCGCCACCGGCCTGCCAACAACGGTGATCACCGGTGATGACGGCTGGTGTGATGATGCGGGCTGTGCCGATTATAATAAATTTGTCTCCCTTCCCCACACCGGCAGGTTTGAACATTTGATGCGGGAAGATGGGCTCTACGATGTGGTCATTGCCATCGGGTTCAATGACGCGCCGGTGATAGCGGGGCGGGGCAGTGCAATTTTCATGCATGTCGCAGCGCCGGGATATACGCCGACGGAAGGGTGCGTTGCGTTAGCGTTGGATGATTTATTGACCGTTGCGGCGGCGTGCAATTTGAACACCGCACTTCGCATCTTGTCTCCTTAGGCGCGGGGGCTCATTCGGAGCTGTGGCCATAATCTTCGCGCGCGCCGAAAATAGCAGTCCCCACCCGCACCAAGGTCGCGCCGAACGCGGCGGCGATTTCATAATCTGCGCTCATACCCATGCTCAATTCCGCTAATCCATTTCGCTGCGCTATTTCACAGAGGAGGGCAAAATGCATCGATGGTTCCTCATTCGCCGGCGGAATACACATCAATCCGATCAACGGCAGGCCGTATTCATCCCGGCAAGCAGCGATGAATTTGTCGGCGTCCGCTGGCGATACGCCGGCTTTTTGTGGCTCTTCACCGGTATTCACTTGGATCAGGCAATCGGGGCGAAGGCCGGTTTGCTCCATATGGCGGGCCAGTGCTTTTGCCAGCTTTGGCCGATCCACCGTTTCAATTGCATCGAACAGCTGAACGGCAATAGCCGCTTTATTGCTTTGCAGCGGCCCGATTAAATGAAGCCTACAATCTGGATTAGCCTCTTTTAACTTTGGCCATTTTGCTTCGGCTTCTTGAACTCGGTTTTCACCAAATAGCCTTTGCCCGGCGTCAATTGCCGGTGTTATGGTTTCCGGAGGATGGGTTTTTGATACCGCAACGAGGCGTACGGCATCGGCAGGCCGGCCGGCAGCTTCAGCGGCGGCCCGAATAGCGTTTTTAACCTTGCTAAGATTCTGTGCAATGTCCAATGTCATTCGTATGACTTTATCAGATTATGCTTTGCGGCTCAATTTTATGAGCGGCCATTTTAGTCTCCCGGCGGCCATTTTGATGACCGATACAAAACGCCTTTTCGATCCGATCCCCGCGGCGCGGCGCCTTCCCGAAGGCGCGGCGGTCCTTTTGCGCCACTATGATAGCGAAGACAAATACGCCCTCGCCCATAAATTAAAACAAATATGTGTGAACGGGAAGCTGCGATTGATCGTTGCCGAAGACGTGGCCCTGGCCAATGAAATTGGCGCCGATGGTTTGCACCTTACCGAACGATCGGCGCGGCGGGCCGGCCATCTGTTAAGTTGGAAACTACGGCCCGGATCTTTGCTGACGGTATCGGCGCATTCTCCGGCAGCGCTCCGGCAAGCTGCTGCCATCGGCGCTGATGCCGCCCTTCTGTCATCGGTATTTCCAACAAAAAGCCATTTGGGGGGAACGCCGTTGGGGCCGAGACTTTTGGCCTCCTGGATCCGAACTGCGCCGCTGCCGGTCTATGCACTTGGCGGCATATCCGTATCGAACGCTGGGCGGTTGATGGGATCGGGCGCGGCTGGCATCGCCGGTATAGGTGGGTTCACATGACAAGCGGATCCGGCGCGCCGGCTCATATTGAACGCGGCGATGTATGTTGGAATGCCGGTGACTTCGAGAGCGCGCTTGGCCATTACCGTTTGGCGCTCGATGCCGATGCCGGCAATGTCGAGGCCTGTAGCAACGTTGCGGCAGCGCATTATCAATTGGATGAATTTAAGGAATCGGCCAAATTCTACCGGCGTTGTCTCAAATTAGATGCGGACTACGTTGAGGCGTTGTTTGGATTGGCATCGGCATTGCGCGGCCTGGAAGACTACGCGGCGGCGGCGGTGTATTACCGCCAAGCTCTGGCGTTAGAGCCGGACAGGATTGAGCCCCATTGGGAGTTGGGATTTACCCTAGACGCGCTTGGAGATGTGATCGGCGCCAGCGAGGCCTACCGCGCCTGCCTTAATCTGGATCCCGCCCATGGCGTTGCGACACATCTCCTCAACGCTCTCACAGGTACAACGACATTAGCAGCGCCGGCCGATTACATCGCTTCATTGTTTGATGATTATGCTGAGGGATTCGAGCAAAGTTTGTTAGACGATCTGCACTATTCCGTACCGGAACACTTCCGCGCCGAAATGACAAATATTTTTGGCGCACCTAATGATATGCGCGCCAATAATGACTCATTGCCGATCTCGTGGGCGCTGGATTTGGGCGCTGGAACCGGATTGATCGCAAAAGCGATTAAGCCCTGGGTGGAAAATATCCATGGCGTCGATTTATCAAAAAATATGCTCGCCCGTGCCGCCGAAGATAAAATTTTTGAACAAATATTTGTTATGGATATGGCTGATTTTTTATCAAACCATCGGGACGGCGCGCAAAAAACCTATGATTTAGCCGTCAGTGGTGATGCGTTTGTTTACATCGGCGATCTGGAACCGGTGTTCCGGGGGGTCGCAAATCGTCTCGCCGACCAAGGGTGGTTTCTTTTTACGGTGGAGTGTCTGGATATAGGTGATTATGCGTTATTACCGACGGGCCGCTATGCCCACAGTAAAACCTATATTCAGGATACTGCCGAAATTTATGGACTTAAAGTCATGGACTTGAGGAAAATTATTCCGCGCCGGGACGGGAACGAAGCCATTTCCGGATATTTCTGCGCTTTGCAATTTAAGTAATATATTTTGATCAAAAATTTTGGCAAAGAAAAAGGGGAGCGGAAACCGCTCCCCTTCTCCAATCAAGAAACTTGATTTTTAGAACGAGACTTTAACGCCGCCAACGACGGCAAAGCCATCATTGTTATCCGCGTCGGTGGTCAGTTCGTCTTCATATTCCTGCCAGAAGATCGCACCGACTAAATCAACGCCCGGGCCCATATTGTAGGTGCCGCCGAGGTTAACTGTCGTAATGCTGTCTTCGCCTTGCGTAGCGCTGGCGAGATCTTCAGATGAAGTATGATACGTCAAGCTGAGGGAATATCCCTTAGGCGCGTATTTCAAACCAACTTCATAGCCTTCCCCTTCGGAAGAAGTTGTGGTGCCTTCGATGCCGCTATGTGCGTTGCTGACTCTATTATAAGCACCGCCAACTGTGATATCGCCGAAGCCCAAACGACCACCAAGCATCAGGCGATCGACGGAAGAGGTAGCAGCACCACGATCCCAAACATTGCCAACGTGGGCCTTAACCGACGTCGAGCCCATTTTGGTTTCGTAGTTCAAGACGGCGCCATAGCTCTGGGTATCAGTACCAGGGGTACCGCCGACTGCCGGCATCGTATTGCCGCCATTGCTGCTGGGACGGTAGTACAAGCCTACGCGGAAGCCGGAAACCTGCGGCGAAATGTAGTTGACCGCCATGGTATCAACCGCACCATTATTGGTGCCGAATTTACCTTGCGGGTTACCAACGGAATTGTTGGTAGGCCGAATGATCCAGTTAACCGTATCAACACCCGGATTGATCGGACCAACCCACGGGGCGGTCTGTGCAAGAACGGCCGTCGCGGGAGCGGTGGAACCAAGACGAACGTCACCAAAACCACCGGTAAGTTTCATGTACGAATGGTCAATACTGGCGCCCGTAGCATTGGTTTGTTGGTCGGTTTCAATTTCGACTTCAACATAGACCGTGATGCCATTTTCAAGCTTGATGGAGCCTTTGACTTCAACTTCCGAGTCATTGACGTTATTGAAGGAATCGTAATGGGTGCGGGAAACATCGCTGTTATTAGATTGTTCAAACGATTCATCTTGCGTCGCAAAACCGACGAGAGAGGTGAAAGAACCACCAAAACCCAATTGGATTTTTTTTGCCATTTCAGCCGATTGCGCATCGCTGCTAGGAAGCAGAGCGAGTGCAGTTGCGGCGGCCAAGGCCGTACTGGAATAAAGATACTTTTTCATAGAAACTCCTCCTAAAAGTTTACTCGCCCCACGGACATCCGCGTCTTGAGTCAGGAATGTTGGACCAACGGGATATGGCCATGATGTATGATTAGGGTCAAGAGTGATTTGGAGAAACTGTGCTATATTTCTCGCGAAGTGTTATTTATGCAACATTGGTTTTTGGCGAAATTTAAGGGGCTAGCAGTATGGGTGCTAAATTGAAACACATCCATGGCCGTTAGATGCCGGAATCTTAAAGGCCTCGTTTTAAGCCTTTGGTTTGGGCTGTGTTCGCGGTCCGCAAGAAGATGTTAATTCGCTGGCGGTCGGCAATTTCTCTATTTATAATGGGAACAGCAAGAGTGGCCAGCCGACCTTTATTTGAGAGGGTTGGGCGGGTTCTGGTCCAGACCATAAATATAATGATGATAAAAGATTTTAATTTCAACACCTTAGGTTCTAAGCGGCAAAAGATGATATCACCTCGATTAAGTCATGCGGGCGCAACCAATATACTGGGTAAGCTTCTGGTTTTGGGAATGTGCATCCTGATTTTAGGGGCCTGTTCCAGCGACCTCATATCCGATGAGCCGGTGCCGGAATATGATTATAAAACCGGTAGTCAGCCAAAAACCGGCTCGGTCCTCGGGAATCAAGGGGGAAATTTCCTGTTTGGCGGCAAAGATAAGGCGCCGGACCAGTCCGGGTCAGGCATTGGCGTCAACGCCTATTTATGGCGCGCCACGCTCGACACCATGTCAATATGGCCCGTCGCCTCGGCCGATCCATTCGGCGGCGTGATCATAACGGATTGGTATGCGCCGCCCGCGACGCCGGACGAGCGGTTCAAACTCAATATCTATATCCTTGATCGATCATTGCGCGCCGACGGCGTAAGAGTGGCGGTTTTCAGGCAGACTCGCGCCGGGCCCGCCGATTGGCGCAATGCCGAGGTTCAGCCGCTGACTGCCACTCAGATTGAGAATGCAATTCTGACGCGCGCGCGTCAATTTCGCAACGAAACAGCCCAATAATCTGCTGATTTTAGCTGAACATTGGGGGTTGAGCCGCGCCGAAATCCAGATTAGAAATTATTGCCCTTAGTTGGCTGTTCTAATAGCGCCTCTAATAGCGCCAAACTAATAGCGCCAATCGCCCAACGAGTGATCTGAATCAACTCCATGACCCGTTATAACTTTAAGAATTCTGAGCAACACTGGCAAGGCGAGTGGGAAGAGCGCGGTTGTTTCAAGGCGGATGAAACTGGCCAAAAAAAGGGCGGTGAGAAATATTACGTCCTAGAAATGTTTCCCTACCCTTCCGGGCGCATTCATATGGGGCATGTCCGCAATTATACCCTCGGCGACGTGGTTGCCCGTTACAAAAAAGCCAGGGGATTCAACGTCTTACACCCTATGGGGTGGGATTCTTTTGGGCTGCCGGCAGAAAACGCCGCGATCGCCAATAACGTTCCGCCAAAAGAATGGACGGAAGATAATATCGATATCATGCGGGTTCAATTGAAATCGATGGGGCTTTCCTACGACTGGAGCCGCGAAATATCCACCTGCTCGCCTGACTATTACCGGCACGAACAAAAAATGTTCTTGGATTTTCTGGCAGCCGGCCTAGCTTATCGGAAAGAATCTTGGGTCAATTGGGATCCGGCGGAACAAACCGTTCTTGCCAATGAACAGGTAATTGACGGTCGTGGCTGGCGTTCGGGCGCGGTCGTCGAAAAAAAGCGCCTCGCCCAATGGTTCCTGAAAATTACTGATTTTTCAGAAGAATTATTGGCGGGATTGGATGGTTTAGAGCGTTGGCCGGAACGGGTCCGCCTGATGCAAAATAATTGGATCGGTCGATCCGAAGGGATGCGTGTCAGCTTTCAAATATCGGGACGCGCCGATCCGCTGGAAATTTATACGACACGCGCCGATACGTTGTTCGGGGCATCTTTTTGCGCCATCGCCGCGACCCATCCCCTTGCCGAGGAACTGGCAGCCGATGATTCCGAACTTGCTTCATTTATCGCCGCGTGCAATCGGCTGGGAACCAGCGAAGCAACTATCGAAACGGCAGAAAAAGAAGGGTACGAGACGGGTCTCGAAATTATACATCCGTTTATCGAGGGCGAAACCTTGCCCCTCTACGTGGCCAATTTTGTGCTCATGGAATATGGCACCGGCGCCATATTCGGATGCCCGGCCCACGACCAGCGGGATTTGGATTTTGCCCGGAAATATAATTTGCCTGTGATCCCGGTCATTGCGCCCGATGGCGTCTCGGCGGAAGAATTTTCCATCGGCGAGGTGGCTTATTTGGACGATGGCGTCCATATAAACTCCGAATTCCTTGATGGTATGAACATTACCGATGCCAAGGAAATTGTCGCCCAACGGCTCGAAGGATCGAAAAGCGGTAATCGGGAAATCAACTACCGGTTGCGCGATTGGGGTGTCTCCCGGCAACGGTATTGGGGCTGCCCGATCCCGATAATAAATTGTACTGATTGCGGCACCGTTGCCGTACCGGAACGGGAACTGCCGATCGAATTGCCGCTCGATCCGGATTTCAGCGCGCCGGGAAACCCGCTTGATCGGCACCCCACATGGAAAAACGCAACCTGCCCATCCTGCGGCAAGGATGCGGAGCGGGAAACGGATACCTTCGATACTTTTTTTGAATCGTCCTGGTATTTTGCCAGGTTTTGCTCGCCGCATGCCGCGCACGGGCTCGACCCCGCCGCCGTCGATTATTGGATGCCGGTGGATCAGTATATTGGCGGCATCGAACACGCTGTGCTCCACTTGCTGTATTCAAGATTTTTTACGCGCGCCCTCAAGCAATGTGGCTATTCGGGTGTTGAAGAGCCTTTTGCCGGCCTTATGACCCAGGGCATGGTTTGCCATGAAAGCTACACCAGTGCCGATGGCGAATGGTTATTTCCAGAAGACGTGCGCCACGCCGAATCCGGTGATGTTGTTTCGCGGAATGACGGCCGGCCAGTCGTCGTCGGGCGGTCGGAAAAGATGAGCAAATCGCGCAAGAACGTCGTCGATCCGGAAGAAATTATTGGTGAATACGGCGCCGATACAGCGCGGCTCTTCATGCTCTCTGACAGTCCCCCGGACCGCGATCTAGATTGGACCGAGGCCGGGATCGAAGGCGCGTGGCGATATATCAACCGCCTGTGGCGCTTGGTATTCGAGCCAAGGATTTTTTTATCCCCGCCCCAAGGTCAGGAACCGGACGAGTTCAGCGAGACTGCAGAAAAAGTAAACCGGGCCATTCACCAGACCATCCATGCCGTCGGCGTGGATTATGATCGTTTTCATTTCAACAAGGCGGTCGCGCATATTCGCGAACTTTCAAATTTGCTGGATGATCTGACCGGCGACGGCTCGGGTGAGGCGTTTGTATATCGAAAGGGTCTTGAAAGCTTGGTCAAGTTGGCTGCGCCCATGATCCCGCACTTAGCCGAAGAAATGTGGCGGGGACTTGGTGGAGAAGGGCTTGTGGCCGACGCACCCTGGCCTCTATTTGATGCCGCCCTGTTGATCGAAGATCAGGTTACAATCGCCGTGCAGGTTAACGGTAAGCTGCGTGGCTCCATCGAGGTGCTCATGGATTCTCAACAAACAGATGTTGAAACTCTTGCCTTTGATCTCGATACCGTTAAAAAGGCGCTGGACGGGCGAGAGGCCCGTAAGGTGATATATGTCCCGAACCGCATACTCAACGTTGTCGTTTAAACGCGCAATTTCGATCGGCATTCTGGTCGGCATGGTGATTGCTTTGCCGGGTTGTGGTTATGCTCCGGTATATGGGGATAAGACCAACGATTCTGTTCATAGTGATTTATCCAATGTGGCGATTAGGCCGATCGAAGATCGGGCCGGGCAACAACTCCGCAATTATTTGTTTGATTTGATAAATCCTTTTGGGCGGCCTGAAAAACCAACGTTTTTTTTAGACATCAAATTAAGTGAGAGCAAGCAAGGTCTGGCGGTGCGCAAATCGGAAATCGCCACCCGCGCCAACTTATCTTTTACCGCGAATTATAGCCTTACGAAAAAGGATGGAACCGCGGCCCAGTCCGGCACCTCGACAATCGTCACAAGCTACAACATTCTATCTTCGGAATACGCCACATTGGCCGCCGAAAAAAATGCGCGCACAAGCGCCGTGAGGGAGTTGGGCCTTGATATCTCAAACAGATTGGCTGTTTATTTTCAGGCCCAGCGGAACAAAAAATAGTGAAACTACAGGCGCGGCAAATTGATAGCTTTCTCAGCGACCCGGGAGAGGGTGTCCTGGGGGCGTTAATTTTTGGCGCCGATCAGGGCTTGGTGAGCGAGCGAGCCCAAAAATTAGCCAAAACGATCGTCGATGATGTTTCCGACCCGTTCAGAGTTTCCACCCTGACCAACGATGATTTCCGCGCCGATCCAGCGCGCCTGACTGATGAATTAACGTCCCAGTCTCTGACCGGCGGTCGGCGCGTTGTTTTTTTGCGGGTCGGCGGCGGCGATATCGCCAAACAGCTTGGCCCTATATTGGAAGACGTCCCCGGCGATACCTTGTTGATCGTCGAGGCCGGCGCATTGACCGCCCGCTCAGGTTTGCGAAAGATGTTTGAAAAAGAGGCCAACCTTGTCTCCATCGCCTGTTATTCTGATGACGGGCGGGCCATCGCCGGGCTGATCGACGAAGTTTTGGGGGCCAATGGCTTAACGGTCCAGCCCGACGCAAAGAATTTCCTTTTAAAACAGCTTGGTTCCGACCGGCTTGTTTCGCGCCGGGAGCTGGAAAAATTAGCCTTGTTCGTGGGCGAGAAGCCGAGCGTTTCACTTGAAGACACGGTCCAGATTATCGGCGATAGCGGTGCTCTTTCGCTAGAAGAAGTCGCCTTTGCGGTCGCCGATGGCGATGGCGATAAA
>JABMOP010000219.1 GCA_013204125.1 Rhodospirillales bacterium
GTGCTGCGCACCGGGAACGTGACCCAGGCGCTCGGCGCCATGGTTGGGCGTTCCCGGAGGGCTAAACAGTTCGCCGTTATATTCCTCCGGCGAGCGGTGATCCAGGATCACCGTGTTGGCATCGTCAATCGCCGCCAACACGTCATCGCGCATCGCCCGCATGTTTCCGGTGTTTTGGTTGGGTACGGGGGTGTAACTCGCGGCGGCGATTTGCGGCACTTCCTGGGTCATGGGACGCCCTTCATTTTCCCAGCGGATCTTCGATCCATCGAGGACGTAGGCGTTTTGATGCCCGCAATATTTGAATACCCACCAGGCATAGGTGCCGAACTGCACCGCCGGATCGCCGTAGAATACGACGTCGGTATCGTTACCGATGCCAGCGGCCGCGCAGCGCTCGGCGAATGTTTCAGGTGTGGGAAAATCGCGTATTTTTGGATCCCAAAGCATGTCCTTCCAGTTCCAGAAAATGGCTCCCGGGATGTGCGCCTGGTCGTAGTTTACGCTGTCGGTCCAGTTGAGCGCGATGATCCGGGTGTTGGGATCGTCGAGGCGGGCTTCAAGCCAGTCCGGATCCACTAACGCATTCGAAGAATTACTCATTTTGTCTCTCGCTCCATAGATTTTAGTTTTTACGAGCTGATATTTAATGCGGTATTCGGCTGAAAATCTGTCAGCCGTTCCCCCTGACCATTGTTTTTTCGACCTCAACGTCGAGGCTTTTCAATATTTCACGTTCTAGCGCCACGAACTCGTCGGACGTAACGTCGCGTGGTTTGGGAGTCGTAACGTCGTAGACTTCCTTGATGTGCGAAGGTCCCGCCGAGAACAGGCAAATGCGATCGGCAAGTCCGATCGCCTCATCCACACTATGGGTGACGAACAGGATCGTCTTGCCGGTGGCCTCGTGGATTTTCACCAGATCGTTGATAAGCCGGCGGCGGGTTTGCGCATCAAGGGCGCCGAACGGCTCATCCATCAACAGGACATCCGGGTCATAGGCAAGGGCCCGCGCAATTGAAACCCGCTGCTTCATGCCCCCCGACAACGTATGCGGATAGGCATCTTCAAACCCAGCCAGGCCAACCAGGTTTATAAGGTCGGTAACGCGCTCTTGGCGTTCCTTTGCGGGTGTCTTGTTAATCTCAAGACCAAACTCGATATTCTTGGTTACCGTTCGCCACGGGAACAGGACGTATTCCTGAAAGACGATTCCCCGGTTGGGACCAGGTTCGAGAATTTGCTGCCCATCCAACTCCAACAATCCCTCGGTCGGTTGCAAAAATCCCGCGACCATAAATAGGAATGTCGATTTTCCGCAGCCGGAGGGGCCGAGTAGGGCAATGAATTCGCCGCTCTTGATCTCAAGGGTAACATTGTCGATGGCGAGAACAACACGGTCGTCGTTGCTGTGGAACGTCTTTCGGACGCCCGTTGCCTTCACCTTGATCTGGCTTTCCGCCACTGCTGTTTGGGTCATTTTTTTCGCTCTATCCCCGCCTACATGTTCTTATTGCTGGACATTCCCCAGCGTTCCAAGGTGGCCCGCTCGATGTAGCGAAATGCCAGATTTTCCAGGATCAGGCCGGTCAGCCCGATGGTGATAATCGATGCGAACATGGCCTCGGTATCGAGGAATGAACTTGCATCATTGATCATGAAACCAAGTCCGAACCCAGTAGACGCGAATATCTCGGCGGCGATAACGGCGCGCCACGCCCGCCCCAGGGCAAGCTTCTGACCGGTTATGATGTATCCCATGGCCGAGGGAAGAAGTACTTTGAAGAATATCTGCATGCGCGAACATCCGGCGGTTTGTGCCGCCCAAATCATCTTTTGATCGCAGCTTCGAACGCCGGCCGACGCGCTGTAGAGAATGGGGAAACTGGAGCCGACGATAATGGTCAGGATGACCGTTGGGGCGCCCAGCCCGAGCCACAGAATGAAGATAAAGATTAAGGTAAAGCTCGGGATCGGCATGAAGAAGGCGACGATCGGGTTAAGCCATTCGTAGACACGTTGGCTAATCCCCATGAGCACGCCGATAATTGTGGAAATAACCGCGGAGATCAAAAATCCGACGATCAAAAGCCCAATGGTGGCCCCCGCGTGCTTGAGAAGCAGGA
>JABMOP010000220.1 GCA_013204125.1 Rhodospirillales bacterium
AACCATCTAAGCTATTGAAATCAGTGGTGGGCACGGTTGGGATTGAACCAACGACCCCTGCGATGTCAACACAGTGCTCTCCCGCTGAGCTACGCGCCCCATTGGAGGGGCCGGTTATATATTGATTGCCCGAAGGTGCGCAAGCATCGCCTTTTGACATTGCATCCGGGCTTAGCGAGTATAGGTGTCCGGGGCCGGGCCTTGCCGCCCTTTTATGCCGCCAGGAGGTATTTTTTGGCCAAGACCGCTGCAAATGACGATGCAACGTCGGCGCAAGCTACGGCCGGGCCGCCGTTCGAAATAGATCGCCCGCGCCGGCATTCGATGCCGTTCGTTTTCGCATCGCCGCATAGCGGGCGCGATTACCCGGCCGAATTTGTTGCCGCGTCGCGTTTGGATTCTCTGTCCCTTCGAAAATCAGAAGACAGTTTTGTCGATGAATTATTCGCCGCCGCGCCGACCAATGGCGCGCCGTTATTAAAGGCAAATTTTCCGCGCGCCTATGTCGACCCCAACCGCGAAGCCTGGGAACTCGATCCCCGCATGTTTACCGGTAAATTGCCGCGCTACGTCAATTCCACCAGCGCCCGCGTCTATGCCGGGCTCGGCACGATCGCGAAGGTGGTTTCCAACGGCGAAGAAATTTATGCGGAACCGATCACCTTCGCCGCCGCAAAGCGGCGCATCGAAGCCACCTATATGCCCTATCACGAAGCCCTTCGCCGATTGCTTGAAGAGACCCGCAACAAATTTGGCCGCTGTTTCCTGATCGATTGCCATTCGATGCCGTCGGTCGGCGGGCCGCTGGACAACGACCGCGGCATTGGGCGGGTTGACTTCATCCTCGGCAATAATCACGGCGCCACCTGCGGAGCAGAGCTAACCGATTTGATTGACACCACCTTGACCGACGCTGGATATGTGGTGCGCCGCAATAATCCTTATTCGGGCGGCTATACGACGCGTCATTACGGCAAGCCGCGCACCGGCATTGAAGCCTTGCAGATCGAGATTAACCGCCAGCTTTATATGGATGAAGCACGTGTCGAAAAAGCGCCCGGCTTCGCAGCGCTGAAACAATGCCTCGATTATCTTATCAAAACCCTGTCCGAAGCCGATTTCATGCCGAAAGCTGCCGAATAAGGCCAAATTTTCTCTGGTTCCTGCTTCTCTTTCATAAATTCAACACAGTTGGCACGGCGTTTGCGTTGTATCACGTAAGGCGGGCAAACCGCCGCAACGTGAAGGAACGGGAATCTATGGTGAAGCGTGCACCGACAATGGGCCTTTTGGCCTTTATATCAGTAACGGCGGCCCTGGCGACCCTGCCGGGGCCGGCGTCTCTGCATGCCAAACAAGTCATTGATTATAAAAAGAATTCTTGCCATGCGGCGACGGAACAGGTGGAACGTGCCGAGAGCATTCCGCGCCATCTGCTGACCGCAATTTCGCTCGCCGAAACCGGTCGCTGGTCCAAGGAGAGGGGGGAAGTTTTTGCCTGGCCGTGGACCGTAACGGCCAAGGGAAACGGCGTTTTTTACCCATCCAAGGCGGAGGCCATCACTGCTGTGGAGGATTTGAAAGAAGCCGGGGTTAAAAATATCGACGTCGGCTGCATGCAAATTAATTTGCAGTATCATCCCCGTGCATTTACCGATTTAGAGACGGCTTTCGACCCTTCGGCCAATATCAATTACGCGGCCAAATTCCTAAAAGGCATTCAAGAGCATACAAAATCTTGGCCGCAGGCAGCCGCCAATTATCATTCCACCGATCCGCTTCGCAACGCCTCTTATAAGGACAAAGTTTTGGCCCTTTGGGGAAAAATAGACGGGCGTAGTCTCGGCGAGCTTGGCCCCCTGACCTCGCCCGATCCGGCCTATGCAAAACCCGAAACGCCGATTGCACAGGCGCAGCTTTTAGATTCGCGCTTTCGCGCTAAATTGATTGCCGAACGCAATGCCGCAAAACCGGAAAAGGCGCTGGATCAATTGAACACCTGGCGGTCCGAAAGCTTAGGCCCCAATTACCGGAACCACATGGCCGCGCTGCAAAAGGCCAAGCGCGCCCAGAGACAGCGCCTGTCATTGACCAAAGGCAAAGTCAGCTTTGCCGATAAAAGATTGGCGCAGTTGCAATCTTGGCGGCGGGATCGGCGCACCAATCCCTTCGGCACCAAATCCACAAGAGGTAGTTACAAAAACAAAAAGAAATAGCCCATCCGGGCTAACGCTGGATTATAAAAGCCACCTGGATTATCTTAGGCCGCCATGCGCAAACGTTATCTCATTCGAATGCTCGGCATCGCGATATTCCATTTATTCACTTTTATGGTCTTCATGACGATCGCCGACAAGTTCGAGATCCTGATCGTTGCCTTGCCCTTGAATGGGACCGTGTTGGTCGTGATTAACCTGATCGGCGCCTGGTACATCTTCCGGCCAATTCAGCGCTATTTATCCGGCGAGACGCCCTTATCGGCGGCCGAGCCGTCGATTCATGCGCTGGCGCATCGCTCAGCCCTTTGGGCGGCCTTTCTCGTGTTGGTCCTGTTGAGTTTTGCGTTTTTCGTCATTAGTGGCCCGTGCCCGGGGTGCGATCCTTCGGTGACGACGCCCTTTTACCTGTCGAACATCGTCCTTTTCTGCTCGTCGATTGGTATTTTTATGTTCTTCCTGATCGACGATTACGCGGCGCTTTTGAAAATCCATATATTCGAACAAAGCGGCGAGTTGTTATCGCCGACCGGCGCGCGCCTTCGCGGCAAGGCGGCGGCGGCCTTTTTTGTCGTCGGCGTCATCCCCGGCGCTCTCATCATGTTGGAAGTCTTCGCCTTCCCCGAAGTTCGTGCCCTCCAAGGCATCACCACGACCGATGGCTTTGTGTTTGATTTTGCGATCATCATCGTCATGGCCGGGACTTCGTTCTATTTCATCCAGCGTAATCTGGCGCGCCCGGTGGAATCGCTGAACCGGGCTATGATACGCCTCGGCACGGGTGATTTGAGCGCCAAAACGCCGGTCATCACCAATGATGAAATGGGCGGATTGGCGGCGGGCTTTAACAATATGCTCGAACAAATCCGCGAGCGCGATTTCATCAAAGAAACCTTCGGGCGCTATGTTCCTAAACAAGTCGCCGAAGCGATCCTCTCCAACCACGGAGTGTTCGAACCGCAAGTCAAAACCGCGACCATTTTATTTACCGATATCGAGGGCTTCACCGCCATGTGCGAAAAGCTGACCCCGGCTCAAGTGGTCGGACTCCTGAACGAATATTTTAATCTGGTCATCGGCGCTATCAGGCGCAACGGCGGCATCGTCAACCAATTCCAAGGCGATGCGTTGCTGGTCACCTATAACG
>JABMOP010000221.1 GCA_013204125.1 Rhodospirillales bacterium
GTATCGTTTTTGTATTCGCCGATGGACGAGTGCGTCCGGCCCGCGTTGAAATTGGTGAATCCTTCGCCAACAAGTTCGAAATCAAGTCTGGATTATCGGTCGGCCAAAAAATCGTAGTCCGCGGCAACGAGCTTTTGCGCCCTGGGCAAACCGTGCGCGTCTCCGGCGGCGGCGCAAGCGGGCGCCCTAACGGCACGCCGGCCGGCCCGCCGGCCGGGGCCCCTGGCGGCAGCCCGCTTGCGGCGCTGCCGCCGGAAAAACGGCGCGCCTTTTTCCAAGGCCTCACGCCCGAAGATCGGCAAAAATTTTTCGCTATGAGCCCTGAAGACAAACGCAATTTCGTACAAAGCCGAATTGGCGCAAACAAATGAAATTGATGAGTTAAGATCATGCCGCTTATTTTACTTTCCATCAAAAGACCAACCGCCGTTGTTTCGGTCGTCCTTATGATTGTTCTGGGCGGCATCGTCGCGCTGTTGAATATTCCAATCCAGCTTACGCCCGATACCCGCAAACCGGTGCTGACCATCTTCACCACCTGGCCCGGCGCTTCGACGCTGGAAGTAGAGCGCGAAGTCACCAACCGGCAGGAAGATGCTCTGCGCGGCATCGATGGCTTGGAAAAAGTAGAAAGCACGTCCCGCGACAGTGGCAGCCGGATTGTCCTGGAATTCAATATGAATACCAACATGGACCGCGCACTGATGCTGGTCTCAAACCGGCTCTCAAATGTGAACGGGATTCCATCGGACGTGCAGGAGCCGCGCATCCGTACCCGCGATGCCGAAGACAACCCGATTGCCTGGTTCACGGTTTCGGTCGCACCTGGAAACAAAAACAAAGTCTATGCCTATGGCCGGTTGCTCGAAGATGTTGTTCAAGATCGGCTGGAGCGGATCAGAGGCGTCGGTCTGGTTAATGTCTGGGGCGGGCGGCTTAACGAGCTCCGGATCATTGTCGATCCACAACGTATGGCGCGTTTCGGATTGACCGTGACCGAGATGGCAAGCGCATTGCGCGGCGCCAATGCATCCATTTCGGCGGGCGATGTGGAAGAAGGAAAGCGCCGCTATGTAGTGCGCACGGACAACGAATTGTCCAATTTTGATCGGATCAACAACCTTGTAATCAGGTCCGGCGTCGATGCGGCCACCGGGCGTATTTCCCGCGTGACCGTCGCCGATGTCGCGCGCGTCGAATATGGCTTGGTCGAAACGGACACTCAAATTCGCGCCAACGGTAAGGAATCCGTAATCATCAACGTGATCCGAGACACCGGCGTCAACGTTATCGAAGTGATGAAAGAGGTAAAGGCAGAAGCAAAGTTACTGAGTGAAGGCCCGTTGAAGAATGCGGGTCTGATCATGACCCAAGTCCACGACGACACCATCTATATCAATTCTGCCATTGGCTTGGTGCAGCAGAACATAATTGTCGGCGGATTGCTGGCGGCGATGGTGTTGTTGATTTTCCTGCGTTCGATCAGAGCGACCCTGATCATCGCCATGGCCATTCCCATATCGGTGATCGGCTCGTTTGTTGCGATGGCGGCGCTTGGTCGGTCGATCAATGTGATTTCCTTGGCCGGCATTGCCTTTGCCGTCGGTATGGTGGTCGATGCGGCCATCGTCGTTCTGGAAAACATCTACCGGCACCGGCAAATGGGCGATCCGGCATCGGTTGCCGCGGCCCGCGGCGCCGGGCAAGTTTGGGGCGCAATTTTCGTATCCGCCGCGACCACCGTGATGGTCTTCGTGCCCATCCTCATCATGAAATTGGAAGTCGGCCAATTGTTCCGCGATATCGCCGTCGCCATTTCGGTTTCGGTGCTCCTGTCGCTGATTATCTCCATCACGGTTATTCCAGCGCTTTCCAACGTTTTTCTGAAAGGCGACGTCAAGGAAGGCGAGGAAGTGTTCCGGATCCCCCTGATCGATCCGCTGGCCCACCTGTTTGTGCGCTTTGTGCTCGGCTATACGCGCCAGGTGGTCAGCAGCAAGTCCCGGTCATTGCTGGTCGTCGCCAGCATTTGCGGCATCGCCGCGGTTTCCACTTGGGCGTTTCTGCCCAAGCTGGAATACCTGCCGGAAGGCAACCGCAACTTGTTGATCGCCCGCATCCTGCCGCCGGCGGGCTATAATTTAGGCGCTATTGTCCAGATGGCCGAAAAGGCGGAGAGCTTTATCCTGCCGTTATTCAAGACCGAGTCCAGCGCCGTATCAAAGCCGGGCGATCCACCCCAAGTGGAGCGGTTCTGGTTCATTATCCGCCGTGGCTTTACCCTGGCCGCCGCCGCCGCGGTCGATCCGGCGCGCCTCAAGGATTTGATCCCTATCGTCCAGCGCGCGGTGTTCAGCGAACCGGGCAGCCGCGGCTTCGTCAGTCAGACCTCGTTGTTTGGACGCGGGTTTGGCGGCGGGCGTAATATTGAATTGGATATTTCCGGACCCGATCTGGACGACATCGTTAACGTGGCGTCCAAGGCCATGCCGATCATCATGAGCAATTTCCCAAGAAGCGAGGGCCATCAATGGCGAGCCATACCCGGCCTGCAATTGTTATCCCCGGAAATACGGATTAAGCCCGACCCGCAACGTTTGGCGGATGTCGGAATGAGCGCCCGCGAATTGGGCGATTCCATTGATGCCTTCAACGACGGCATCAAAATCGCCGAAGTGACCATCGACGGCAGCTTGACCGATTTGATGGTGCGCGGCCCGCATAAACAGATTGCGAATACCCAGGGGATTTACAATATTCCCGTTGTTACCCGTTCAGGCCATATCCTTCCGGCCGGCTCGTTGTCCAAGATCGAGGTGACGGCGAGCCCCGACCAGATCCGCCATTTGGACCGCGAACGCAGCATCAGCATCAGCATCGGTCCATCGCGTGATATGCCGCTCGAAGTCGCCATGGATATAGTGCGAAATAAAATAATTAAGTCGTTGAAAGAACAGGGGCTGCCCGCCGGCATCAGCATAAAAATGTCCGGCACCGCCGACGCCTTGACCCAGACTTTCGACAGCATGGTGATAAATTTGATCGCCGCCTTGATCATCGTCTATCTGGTCATGGCGATCCTGTTTGAAAGCTTCGTCTATCCGTCCATCATCATGTTCTCGGTGCCACTGGCGACGGCGGGCGGCATCGGCGGTCTTGCGCTTCTCAACGCCTTTTCCTACCAGGCGCTGGATATGCTGACGCTTTTAGGTTTCGTCATCTTGATCGGCATCGTCGTCAACAACGCCATCTTGCTTGTTCATCAGACATTGGTCCATGTGCGCGAAGAAAATATGGTGCCCGTGGATGCCATATTGGAAGCGACACGCAACCGGCTACGCCCGATCTTCATGTCGACCTTGACCAGCATTTTCGGCATGTTGCCTTTGGTGATATTCCCGGGCGAAGGCTCGGAACTCTACCGGGGCCTCGGATCGGTGGTCATCGGCGGGCTGGCGCTGTCGGCTGTGTTAACGCTGCTGATCATTCCGCCTCTGTTGGGACTAATCACGGCGGCGCTTGGCACCAAAGAGGCGGGTGCGACGATGCAGGCATTAGAATCTCCGGCGGAATAAAACCGATGCTTTTTCGGCAATTATTCGACTACGTTTCTTTCACCTACACCTACTTGCTGGCGGTCGGGCCGGGCGGCGAGGCCCTGATTATCGATCCGGTGCTGGAACAGGTTGAACGCTATATCACGCTTTTGGACGAACTTGACCTCAAGCTGATGAAGTCCATCGACACCCATGTTCACGCCGATCATATTACGGCCAGCGGCGCGCTGCGCGACCGGACGGCCTGCATGACGGTGATCGGCAAGGAAAGCCTGGTCGATGTGGTTTCCATGCGCGTTGAAGACGGCGAGACAATTGAGATCGAGGGTATTTCCCTAGATGTCCTCCACACGCCCGGCCATACGGATGATTCTTATAGTTTTGCTATGAGCGATCGGGTCTTCACCGGCGATACGCTTCTTATCCGCGGCACCGGTCGCACCGATTTTCAGAACGGCGACGCGATCGCCGGGTATCAGTCCCTGTTTGGCAAATTGCTGACCTTGCCTGGCGGCACCCTGGTCTATCCGGGCCACGATTATAAAGGCGATACGGTCAGCACGATTGAGGAAGAACGCCGCTTCAATCCCCGGCTGCAAGTTGCCTCGGCGGAAGAATACGCCGAAATCATGAACAATCTCGGCTTAGCAAACCCCAAATTGATGGATGTGGTTGTGCCGGTAAATATGAAAATGGGGATGGAAATCACCGATCCCGATATTGCCGAACGCACGATTACACCGGTGGATGCGTTTAAAATGCTGGCCGGCGGCGAAGCGATGTTCATCGATTTACGCGAGGAAGGCGAACGCCTTAAAAGCGGCGTCATACCGGGATCGGTCCATCTGCCATACAAACAATTGGACGCATCTATCAAGCCGGGCGGCGCCTTGGCGGCGCTATCGGGTCAATCAGACAAGCCTTTGCTGCTTTATTGTGCCTATGGCGAACGCTCGGCTTTGGCGCTGAAAACCATGCGCGCCGCCGGCTATGACAAAGTGCGGCACTTGGCAGGCGGCATCGACGCCTGGATTATTTCCGGGTGCGAAGTCGAGCCGGCAAAAAACTAATTCGCCGTATGTAAAACGACGCCGCCGGAATCAGATTTAACCATCCGCCCCTGAGCTTCCAAATACCTTAAATGCGCCAAGGTTTCGCCAAGCGCGAAAAACAAATGATGGTCGCTCAGATCGCGCTTGAACAGCTTGGTTGAAACTTCGAAGGCGTGGGTCGGCTCGGCGCAAATTCGCAGCGTTTCTTCCAATCGTTCGGCGTGGTGTGCATCGTATTCATCCAAACGCCGGTGCATCCCGGTGAACGGCAAATTGTGGCTCGGCAAAACGGTGACATCGCCGGGCAGATCCCTAAACCCCCTGTTGCTTTCCAAAAAATCATCCAGTGGATTGCCGTTTGGATTGTTGCCATGAATCAAGATCGCGGGCGTAATCCGAGGTAGGATCTGATCGCCGGCGATGAGGATATTCAAGGTCGCGGAATAAAGGCAGGCTTGCTCAAAGGCGTGGCCAAGCCCGATGATTACGCGCCAATCATGGCCGCCCATGGCGAGGGTGGCGCCGGCGCGGACGCTGGTAAACCGGGTCGGCACGGTGGAATAAATTTTGTGGGTTCCGGCAAAGCGGTCGGCGCCCATTTTTGAGATTTCGTCGCCGCAGCCACATTCGTTGAAGTGGCGGCGGTAAAGATCGGCATCGAAAGCATCTTGCATACTAAACAGCCGCCCCATCGCCCATTCGGCGCGGGTCGTCACGAATTCGGCGCCGGTGCGGGCCAGGAGCCACCCGGCGAGGCCCATGTGATCGGGGTGGCAATGGGTGCAAATGATGCGCTTCAAGGGTTTTGCCGAGAGCGGTCCGGCAAACAACTCGTCCCAAATTGCCATCACGTCGTCGATTTTGATGCCGCAATCGACCAGCGTCCAACCGTCATCGTCCTCAGCCAGCCACAGATTGATGTGATTCAATTGATACGGCAACGGCATGCGCAGCCAATAGAGGCGGTCCGCCACCTGGGTCAGTTGACCCGGTTCCGGCCGCGCCAGCGGAAGATGATGGATTTCAGCAGTCACCGGCAGATTATCCCTGAAATTGAATAAAATTAAATCACCAGTCAACGACTATCACCGCCGCTCGGCACCGGCAAGCGCCGCCGCCCTCAATAAAATTTAAGGTCAGAGCATGGGTTATTGCATAATTTTTAATCATTATACATATTTGTATAAAAATTAGGCAAAATTGGGCTTAAATTATGGCTAATTAGCCCTCAATATTCCATAACTAATTGATATTAAACATTATTATTAATTGGCATGGTGCTTGCACATATCGTGACGGTTCATGGAATTTCGACATAACAACACGTACCTAAAGGAGATAACAGTGCACACCGTTGATACAAGCAAAGCAACCCGCATAAATTTATTCAGCTGGAAGAGCATTCAAATGCGCACCTTCCATCTGACCTGGGTCTCATTCTTTCTTTGCTTTTTCGGCTGGTTCGGTATCGCACCCTTGATGGCCGTGGTACGTGAAGATTTGGATCTGACAAAATCGGAGATCGGCTGGACGATTATTGCTTCGGTCGCGATCACAATTTTAGTGCGCCTGATCGTCGGGCCTTTGTGCGACAAAATCGGCCCGCGCAAAACCTATGCCGGGCTAATGATCCTCGGCGCCTTTCCGGTGATGCTGATCGGCCTTGCCGACAGTTTTGAAACCTTCCTCCTCTTTCGCCTCGCCATTGGGGCCATCGGTGCGTCCTTCGTCATTACCCAGTACCACACCTCGGTCATGTTCGCGCCCAAC
>JABMOP010000222.1 GCA_013204125.1 Rhodospirillales bacterium
CGATAGCTCCTTGATCTCTTCCTCGTCCATCAGAGAAAACAGCTGGGCAGATTGACCCTGATCCAAGGACAGCATGAATATAGCCGCCTTTTCCGAACCTGAAAGATTACGGAATTGTTCCTTACCACGCGCCATGGAAGTTCCTCATTTTCTCTACGCTTCTTGATACAACCAATTGCGAATGATCGAAAGGGCTTCTTCCGGATGCTTTTCGACAATTTCACCGACTTTCTTGACGGATGAGGCACGTACACGGCCTTCGACGCGGTCGATATCAATCAATTCTTCGAACGGATCTTCCTCAATGACAGCTTCCGGTGGTGCCAATGCGGCAGCCATTGCGGCTTGTTGTTCAAGCAGTTTCTGTTCGGCCGCAGCTGCGGCGGCTGGAAGCGCTTCGAAGGCGCGAGCCACCAGCGGCCTAACCACAAGCAGGATGACGAGAATTGCCAAAATGCTGAGAACGACAACTTCGGCAATTCGTAAGAGATCGTTCTTTTGAAGCCCGAAGAAAAGGTCCAGTGGTTGATCTGCCACAATCTCAACACCGGCGAAGCGCATGTTAATCACTTCCACTGTGTCGCCGCGTTCTGCTTTGAAGCCGATGGCGGTAGAAACCAATTTGGCAAGATTTTCCATATCTGCCTTGGATCGCTCCTTGTACACAGCTTGGCCATCTTTATTCAATTCTAAAAATCCGTCAACAAGCACCGCAACGGACAGTTTTTTAACGGCGCCAATTTCCCGCACGTGATTGACGATGCGTTTGGAAATTTCGAAATTGACCGTCTCTTCCGAACGATTTTCCTTATTGCTGGAAGTGGGCGAAGAGCCATCGGAGTTTGTACCGTCCGGAAGATTGCTTGCCACAGTGACCGGCTTGTCGCCTCCGGTTTCCTGGCTGATGGATTCATCTCCAGTTGTATTGGTTGATCGCACAACTTGCCCTTCCGGATCGAATGTTTCCTCAGTTGTTGAAATGCGATCGAAATCCAGGTCAGCATTGACTGTTACCTTGACCTTCCCAAGGCCTACGGATTTTTCTAAAAGACCGGTTACAACTGTGGACATCCGTCGCTCGAACGATATACGCCGGCTTTCGAGTTCTGCTGACCGAAAATCTTCAGTATCGGTTTCGTCTCCACGGGCCAGCAAGTTACCCCGATCATCAATCACCGATACCCGCGAAGGTTCTAATTCAGGCACTGCTGCGGCGACCAAATGCTGGATCGCGTTGACCTGTTCTTTCGATAAACGATTCCCGCCGTGCATCTTCAATACGACTGACGCTGTCGCCTTTTGTTTCTCCCGCGAAAATAATTGCCGTTTGGCCAGAACCAGGTGCACACGGGCGTTGCGTACCACTTTCAACGACCGGACGGTTCTTGAAAGTTCCCCCTCCAGCGCCCGAACAAGATTAATATTTTGTAGGAAGTTGGTGGTGCCGATGGCGCTCGCATCGTCGAATATTTCATATCCAACGGTACTGCCGCCCGGCAAACCTTCCTCCGCTAATGACATCCGCAGCCGCGCTACGTCTTGCGATGGAACCATTATTTGTTTTCCATTGGCATTCGTTTGATAGGCGATTCCTTGGGATTCAAGCTGGCGCATAATTTGGCTGGAGTCCGCTGTTTCGAGATTCGAATACAGAAGTGCCATGTCGGTGCCGGTGAAGCGTTGGGTAAGGAATACAAAAAATAGAGCCATGGCGACAATAACTACGCCCATCACGCCAAGGCGAACGGCTCCGAGGTTTCTCAGAAAGTCGAATAGGGTGCCCACGTATATGATCCTTCATTAATATTTGTTTCCAACCCGAGTGCCGGATTGGGGGAATGCATCGAAGGTTTGCGAAAAGTTAAGACTTCGTCGGTAAAAAAGTCGTTAACACTTGGCAATAAATACATTCCGTTTGATTATCAGGTGCAATAAACGAAAGCCAAAAATGGCAAAAAATAAAAAATATGGGTGTGAGGTGGGCGGGAGCCCGGCTCGATGAATATGGAATTTCGGGCTCCCGTTCGGTCATTAAATTCGGAAACCACCGGCGATACGTTGGCGGCAGCTCTGGCTGCGCATGGCGAAGGAAGCCTGGGGCAAGCCGAAACCCTTTATCGGCGCGTGCTCGTTGCAGCCCCATCAAATGTAAATGCGCTGCATAATTTGGGCGTTGTCGGTCTGCAAACTGGTCATCCTGGCGAAGCTGCTGACCTATTCCGCCGCGCTATAGATGCCGATCCCGATTTTGCCGACGCCTATTGTAACCTTGGGTTGGCGCTTAAACGCACTGGCCGAATGGCCGAAGCGGAGGCTGCATTTCGTGACGGATTGAGCATCGCTCCGGCCATGGCCGAAGCGCATTGCAATCTGGGCAGCGTGCTGCTTGAGGAGCGCCGCTTCGGCGAGGCCAGCGACCATTTACGGAAAGCCGTCGAAATTAAATCGGATTATGCCGAAGCCTGGTCAAATCTCGGGATCGTCTACAAGGCGCAAGCATTATTAGATGATGCCCTGGACTGCTTTCAAAAGGCTGTTCAATACGCCCCGGATATAGCCGTGCTTTGCTCCAATCTTGGGGCGGAGTTGCTCGACCAGGGGGACTTGGGCGCGGAAACTCATCTCTTGCGCGCCTTGGAACTTGATCCCGGAAATGCCGAAGTAAATTTCAATCTTGGTAAGGCGCGTTACGCCGCGCACGATCTATCTGCCGCCGAGAAATATTATCGCCGTGCAATTGCCATCGCCCCCGAATTCGCTGATGCGCACCACAATCTCGCCCATACCCTGCTGGCGCAAGGGCAGTTGACGGAAGGCTGGCAGCAATATGCATGGCGTTGGAAAGCGAAAAAATTTGATCACGGCCCAAGAAATTTTCCCTATCCTGAATGGGATGGCTCGTCGCTTGCGGGCAAACGCCTCTTGATTTGGAGCGAGCAGGGCCTTGGCGATAAAATATTATTTTCCGGGCTCGTCGCGGAATTGAGCAAAAGCATTGATGGTTGCGTGGTGGAAATCGACGAACGCCTGGTAGGGCTGTTTACCCGCTCGTTTCCGAAGGTGGAAATCGTTGCCAGAACAGAAAGGCCGGATCCCCGGATTGCCGATGCAACGTTCGACTTTCAAATTCCCTTAGGGGATTTGCCTCGCTACCTGCGGCGCTCCATGACCGGATTTCAGCCTTTGCGGCATTATTTGACGGCGGACGACGAGAGGATGGGCGCTGCCAGGCGGTACTTAAATCGGTTGGCGGGGTTCAATGTTGGGATTTCCTGGGCAAGTCTGCCGCCGAAGGGTATTGGGCTGGCCGAGTTTGCTCCAATTTTGGGCCTGCCGGGGATCAATTGGATCAACCTACAATATGGCGACCACCAAACCGAAATCGATCAAGTATGCCGGCGGTTTGGTACCGATATCCAGACACCGCCAGGTTTTGACCCGGTCAACGACATCGACGGCTTCGCCGCCCTTACCGCCTCCTTGGACGCAGTCGTTACTATTCAAAATACAACATTATACGTTGCTGCGGGGCTTGGCGTGCCGACCTTTGCCATAACTTCGCCTGCCCCCGATTGGCGCTGGCTCGGCTGCGAGCACGACCCTTGGCACGAAAATGTCCGTTTGTTCAAGAGGCACGGCGGCGAAGATCATCAGAACGCGATGCAGAGGCTTTTTATCGATTTCCAGAAGTTCGCCGCAGATTTACAACATGGAAATCTGGCTGATGAATGATCTTGGTCAACAAACACGCCTTCAGCGCGCAATGGAACATCATCGCCGGAACGACCTTGGCTCTGCAGAGCCGATCTATGAAGAATTATTGGAAGATGATCCCGATTGTGCCGAAGCCCTGCACGGGCTCGGATTGATCCGGTCCCGGGAAGGCAATTATGGGCAAGCGGTGAAATTGATTGGGCGCGCGGTCGAGATATACCCCGACTTTGCATCCGCCTGGGTGAATTTAGGGAACAATTTTAACCTTCAATCCGATATTCAGGAAGCTATCGAAGCTTACATGAAAGCAATCGCAATAGTTCCGGACAACGCGCCAGCCCACTGTAATTTGGGTATGGCGTTTAAGCGAATTAGAGATTCAGACCAATCGGAAATTTCGTTCCGGCGGGCGATTGAATTGGATCCTTCATTCGCCGACCCCCGCAACAACTTGGGTGCATTGCTGAGAGAAGCCGGGCGGGTCGAAGAAGCTAGGGAATGTTTTGAAGCGGCCATCAAATGTAACCCAAACTACGCCGAAGCCCATGCCAATTTGGCGGGCGCTTGTTTGGATATTGGAAATTACGGCGACGCCGTTCGGATAGCACTTAAGTCTTTCGATATCAGAACCGATATTAGCCAAGCCCACGCCAATCTCTGTATTGCATTCTCGCGCCTTGATTGGCCCGAAGGCAGCGTCGCTGACTACGCACGGGTGGTTGGCTTAGCGGATAATCTAGCCGCAGCCTGCGTCAATTTAGGCAATGCGGCGAATGAAACAGGTGATTACCCGGCTGCCGAAGATGCATTCCGGCGCGCCATCAAATTTGATCCTAAGTTCCATCCAGCTTTTGTAAATTTGAGCTGGGTTCTGAGGCTTCTTAATCGGGTTGAAGATGCCGTGGTGGCCGGCAAAACTGCAATCGATTTGGCTCCCCGGGATCCGGTAGCGCTGGGCTTGGTTGCTGATATCATGGAATTTACCAATCGGCTTTCAGATGCCAAGGATTTAGCGTTGCGCTCGCTTGAACTTGAGCCGGAAAATATTGCTGCGGCAATTGTTGTTGCCAAATGCGAACGGCGCGAAGGCCACCTTTCATCCGCCATCGAGAAATTGTCGAAATTTTGCAGCCAGGATATGAGCCCGGCAAACGCCATCGGCCTGAATTTCGAATTGGGTGCATTGTACGACCGCGTTGGAAATTACCAGGACGCGATGAGCCGGATATCCCTTGCCAATCAGATGCAGGCCGAAACCAGAGCTTTTCAATCAATCAATCTCGATATTTATAGGCAAGTTATTAGCGATTCGATGGACCAATATACCGATGAATTTTGGGGTTCCTTGGAGATGTTTCCGAGCGCTGAGATCGAGCCGCCTATATTTTTGGTTGGATTCCCACGATCAGGCACCACGCTTTTGGAAACGGTGTTGGATTCCCATTCGGGGATGATATCCATGGATGAAGGAAGCGCCATTCGCCACATAAAAAATCAGCTGGGGAAAATGCCTGGCGGCTATCCGGCGTCGTTGCAGGGCATTGATTCCGATCAGATGGTTAAGTTGCGGAGCACCTATTTCTCATATGCTGAAAGACATATGAATAAAAAAATCGGTGATCGTAAGCTGGTCGATAAAATGCCACTCAATATGATCGAAATTGGTTTGGCCCGCTATCTGTTTCCCGAAGCTAAGATCATCTTGGCTCTGCGCCACCCTTGCGACGTTGTACTGTCGTGCTTTATGCAGAACTTCAGGGCAAACACGGCAATTGTTCATTTCAATTCCATCGAAAATACGGCGAAACTATACGCCAACGTGTTTGATCTTTGGTTCCAATTTGAGCGGGTGCTCGGGCTGAATTACGCCACCATCCGATATGAAAATCTCGTCCAAAATTTAGAGGCAGGCATCCGGATGCTCCTGGAATACATTGAGCTGCCGTGGGATGAAGCAGTGTTAGATTACGCCGAAAATTCCCAACGCCGGCGCATCAAAACACCCAGTTATCATCAAGTGTCTGAAGCTATTTACCAGCGTGCCAGCGGAAGGTGGGAAAATTACCGCGAATTCCTGGAGCCGGTACTTAGTTTGCTAGCACCCTATGTCGATGCGCTCGGTTACGGGGTGAGCGACGGCCCCGGTAGCGTAAATGGGGCTTAGTAATGGTTAATCGCATAACCGTCGAGCAGGCGTTGGAAATGGGGCTTAGCTCCCATAAGGCCGGTCGATTGGAAGAAGCGGCGTCGGTCTATCAAAGTATCTTGAACCATCGCCCCGACCATCCGCAGGCGCTGCATTATATGGGTAGTCTCGCGCTCGCGGCGGGGCAGGCCGGCCAGGCTTTCGGCTTCCTCTCGCGGTCGATACAATTGCTGCCTAGCGATGCCGGCGCACATTCCGATCTTGGTTTTGCAATGCACCAATTGGGTCATGTCGAAGACGCTAAGTCACAATTTCGCCGGTCAATCGAACTTGATCCCAATATGGCGCAGCCTTATTGCAATCTCGGTGTGTTGTTAAAAGGCGATAATAGCCTGGATGAGGCTGCCGCACAGTTTCGCCGTGCGTTGTCCATCGATCCGGACTTTGCCCAAGCCCATTCTAATCTCGCTGGCGTGTTAGTCGAGCTTGGGCAGGCGGAGGACGCTATCAATCATTGCCAAAAGGCAGTGGAATTGGCTCCCGAATACGCCGAAGCGTATTGTAATCTGGGTGCGGCGCTGAAAGATTTAGACCGCTTCGAAGATGCGGTCGATGCGTGCAGGAAAGCCATTCAGTTTGATCCGAATTTTGTCCAGGCCCATGCCAATTTAGGCGCCGTATTGCAGGATTTGGGTGATCTGGAAGGGGCGAAAAAGGCGACCGATAAAGCGCTTGAACTCGATCCGGGATATGCCGCTGCGTACTATAATCTCGGCAATATACGTTATATCGACGGCGATCTAGACGGCGCCGTTAATGCGCTGGAACGCGCGATTGAGCTTCAGCAAAATTTTGCTGATGCTCACTTAAGCCTTGGCCGTATCCATTTGCGCAACGGTGATCTGCAAAAATTTTGGTCGATTTATGCCCTTCGCTGGTATTCGAAAAACTATCGTTCCTTCCAACGGGATTTTCCCTTGCCAAAATGGGATGGAAGCCCGCTTGCAGGGAAATCGGTGCTTCTTTGGGGCGAACAAGGAATCGGAGATGAGCTCTTTTTCGCCGGCCTGGTTCCGGAAATTGCAGGCGCCGCGGCGCGTGTGGTTCTGGAAACCGAACCCCGTCTAGTGCCATTGTTTGCCCGCTCGTTCCCTGGAGTGGAGGTTGTCGCCCGTGATTTCAAAACCGATCTGGCATTCGATTTCGATGCGTTCGATGTTCAAGCCCCGTTGGGAGATCTGCCTCGTTGGCTGAAAACATCATTCGAAGGGTTCGAACCGCTCGGTAGCTATTTGAAGGCTGATCCCAATTATACGGAACAGTGCCGCCGGCGTTACCAAAAAATGGGCGACGGCCCGATCATTGGAATTTCCTGGTCAAGTAAGGCGACAAAGCGGGTGCCGTTGGAATTATGGCAACCGATATTGGCTGTTCCGGGCGTAAATTTTGTCAGTCTGCAATATGGCGAGCATAGCGCGGAAATTGCAAAAACCGAGAACCAATTTGGCGTCCAAATTCACGTTGACGCGGAGGTAGATCCGCTTACCGATATGGATGGTTTTGCGGCGCAGGTTGCGGCAATGGACATTATTGTGACGATCGATAATTCGACACTTGCGGTCGCGGCTGGCCTTAATAAGCCGTCCTTTGTGCTTCTTCCCGCATCTGTGGAATGGCGCTATTTAGAACATGAAGGAAAAAATCCCTGGCACACCACATTGCACCAATTTCGCCAAGATACACCCGGTGATTGGTCGGGCCCAGTTGCCCTGTTGGCTGATGCGATTAAGCATTTTCTTGATGTTAATAGATGATCGAGCCAGCTCGCAGGTCAGCCATTATCTTCACACCATTTGAGCCAGACGGTCTGGTAGGCGTTTTCCACATTTCGCGCATATGTATAGCCGTCGCAAAGCGGCGATGCGGCCATCGTTTGGCGTATGGTTCTGCGTAATTCCGCCAAGTGGGCC
>JABMOP010000223.1 GCA_013204125.1 Rhodospirillales bacterium
AAATAAATAAGGGGCGCCGTTTTCTGTCGCAGTCTCTTGGTCGTTGATTTCGCGAAATTTTTCAGTTGAGTAATGCCTCTTGTTCCAATCATGGCCTCTTAGCTCATCGTCGAAAAGGAACGAAGCAAGTTCCATTTCGGTGACCGTATCGACATTTTGAAGAGCTGCGTCCAAGGTTTCCCCGACCGCTCGGATCGGGGCAACTTCATTGGCATAAACCAATAACGGGTTTTCCAGCCGAATATTGTCATATTCCTGTTCGAGTTTGAGCTTGTCGGTAAACCGATAAGCATCTTGCACGCACTCAATTAACTTAGCCTTCTCACAAATCTTAAGAAAACGATCCAGCTCAAAACAATCACCATCCAACAAGCCTCGGTAACGGTCTGGCCAATAGAGGCTACGGTGAAGATGCACGTCCTTAGTTGCTTGTAGATTTTTGAGCGCGAGATAGAGGCCTCGATGAAAAGATTTGGCCTCGATCTCCATGATACCGCGGTCAATGAGGCGCGAGATATAACCTGACGCCAGATGGCTCAAATTGACGGTTATGGCGGCATACATTTTGGCCATGGCTTCGTCGCGAATGCGATCGGTTTCAGCTGCAATGCCTTTAGCCAGTATTCTTTCTGAGCGGTTTTCCGCCTCATCTTCGCGAAGTCCAAACAGGTCATCCAAAGACGTCACCGTTTGAAAATAGCGTTGCAACATAACGCGTTGCCACCACCTCCATTTTACTTTGGGTTCAACCGGAGCCCCAAAACGAATATCCATATCGGTGTCGCGAAATAAAAGATTTCCTTCGATTACCAATTCTTCGATGAATTGATTGGATAGCCCTTTCGCCAACATCTCTGCACCGCGGCTTAAAAAATTTTTATCGATGCGGATGGGGTAGAACGTGATGTTGGCGGGCACGATTAGCGTCGGCTCGTTTGCTCTATCACGCAGGACCTCAATGCTTTCGAGCCCAAGTGATTTTACCCACCGTTCAAGGCGTGGAATATCATTGCCCGTAATAAGGTCTCGGATGCGCCGCTTGAAAATATCAAGAGTGAGCGCCAGAACAGCTGCGCCTCGATGGTGTTTGCGTCGCTCCTCGGCGGTTCGAGAAAAAATGCCAAAGTCACCATCACCATCGATGACGCGCCGATCCTTAACCATGCCGCCTTCGGGGAAGATCACAACTTTGCGGCCGCGTAGAATTTCGGCGGCCAGAAACGGTAACAATCCAGGCAGATTATTTGGCATTGCGCCAACGCTGCGCAAAAATTTATCGAAGCTTCCGCCCGCATCAAACAGAGCGTGATCGGCAATTGACCGGCAATAGGCGCCGGTCGTTTGGTGAACAATAAAATGCGGAATGACCGTTTCAAACCGGGCAAAATGATTGAACAGGAAAATTTGGCCCTGTTCGATCAGGCCGTCGTCTATATGTACCATAATGTTAAGGCCGAGACGATTTTGGATCGTATCGAACGAGCGGACGATCAGGTCATAATTACCTTCATTGATGGCAAAATTGCCTTCATTGGTCATGGCTTCGCAGCTCCTTGCACGCCCCCATAGGTATAGACATGGGTCTAAATTGTTCGGATTCAACTGATTATGACGTTAAGGGAATAAATTTTACGTGAGGGTCATTTCAGCGAACGGCGAGAAACTGACGATATCCAAAATAAAGCAGGAATAACGCCGTTAATTGGGTATTTTATGCAGACATCCGTTCCGGATAATCTGTAAAAATTGCGTCCACACCCATGGCGAACAGGGCTTCTGCCCGCGCCGTCTCGTTAACGGTAAAGACATACAGACGATAGCCGCCGTCGTGTACCGCATCGGCAAGTTCTTTGGTGGCGAAGGCGTGATGGCAATGCAGGCTTACGCAGCCGTGGCGGTCGAGCCTTTGGCGCCACTGTTCGGGCACCGCATCGACGATCAGCCCCAAGGAGATATGCGGCATCAGATCGTGGAAAATATCCAGTGCCAGGGGGCTCATAGATGACACCAGAATGGGCGCGCCTGCAGGCCACACTCTCTTCAATGTGGCCGCCACCGCGCGCGCCGTCGGCTCTTCCCAACCCAGCGTCGGCTTGATCTCCAGGTTCAACACCACGCCGTTAGACGCCACCAGTTCCAGCGCATCGCTTAGCAGCGGAATTCGCTCGCCCTTGAATTCCGGGGCGAACCACCCGCCTGCATCGAGCGTGGCGATTTCGTCGAGAGTCTTAAGAACCACTGGTCCATGGCCGTCGGAACAACGATCTACGTCAAAGTCATGCAGGAGGATTGCGTGGCCATCCCTGCTGATGGTGGCATCGAACTCCATTGCCTCGGCACCCAATTCGATGGCGCGGGAGATGGACGCCAATGTATTTTCCGGCGCACTTCCGCAGGCTCCGCGATGGGCGATGATTTTCGGCATATATTGAGGGTGAGGTTGGGCCATGGATGCACGGCTCCGAAATTGAACGGTTTTATGTGCGCCAGGAATCGAATTTGGATTCCAGGTACCCTAATCCTTGGGTAAAGACCACGCCGATACACACCACGACGACAAGCGAGGTCATCATCTCGGTGGTTTTTAAAAGCCCGGCGTAATAGGCGATGCTGTGACCGAGCCCGGCGTTGGAGCCGAACAGCTCGGCTATAATCACGCCGGTCAGCGCCCGACCGATGCCGAGCCGCAGCCCCGCCATAACCATGGGCACCGACGCGGGCAGCGCGACTTTGATGAACAGGTCACGCCGTTTTGCACCAAAGGAGATCGCCGCACGTACCAATTCAGGGTTTACATTTTTGATGCCGGTCAGGGTGTTCACTAAGATCGGCGTTACCGACAGCAAAAAAGTAATCAAAATGACCGTCGGCGTCCCCAGGCCCACCCAGACCACGAACATCGGATAAAAAGCGATCAGAGGCGCCGAATACAAAAACCAGACAAAAGGATCGAGGGCATATTCGACGGTCCGGTACCAACCCGCCAATACACCGAGGGCGATGCCCACCACAATCGCCAGGCCGAAACCGATGATGAATTCCATCAGGCTGACGCGGGCATTGATGAAAAGTTCACCCGAGCGGATCTGATCGACAAGGCCGAGCCCGATGTCCGACGGCATGGACGCGAAGAAGGCATCCATCAGGCCGGTGACGACCACCAATTCCCAAACCGTGAAAATGACGCCGAAGGAAAAAGCGCCACAAAGAACCGGCTTGAGGCGCTGGAAGGTCATGCCGATCATACGCCCCCTCCCCACTGGCTGGCGGTTCGCCAGCTATCCAGGCGTTCCTCGATCTTGCGGATCAGGGTGGTGACGGCGAACCCAAAGAACGACACCAAAAGCGTATAGAAAAGCAAATGATCGACGCGGAAGGAGGAGCCGTAAAGAACGATCTGATATCCAATGCCTTCCTGGGCGACGAACATCTCGGCGACGACGACACCAAGGAGCCCCCGTCCGAGACCGAGGCGAAGGCCCATCATGACCGCCGGCAACGAGCCGGGGAGCAGAACCTTCAAGAAGATATCGTTGCGGGTGGCGCAGAATGAATCGGCGAGCCGGGTCAGGGAATGATCGACCCCGCGGATACCGGCGACGCTGTTGATTACAATCGGAATGAAAGATCCGATGAAGACAACGATGACCTTGGATTCCATGCCGATCCCGAGCCACAAGGTGATGATCGGTAGCAGTGTCAGCCGCGGCGTCGCGTAAAGGGCCATCATCGGCGGATCGATGAAGTAGCGCATACGCTTGGATGCGCCCAGCAGAAACCCGAAAGGGACACCAAAAAGGACGGCAAAGCCGAAGCCGAGGCTGAACTCCATCAGGCTCACATAGGTGTGCCGTGCCAGATCATCGGTGGCGATGATTTCCAAGGCCGCGGTATAGACCCGGCTCGGCTGGCTGATCAGCGACGGATCGACCAGCCCCAAACGGGGGGCCAACTCCCAGATTATCAGAAACGCAGCCACCGACAGGGAACTCACCACTTTGCGCTGGGCGAACCATTCGCGGCTGAATTTGACAGCTCCCTGGGCCTGGGTAATCGCGGCTTCAGTCATGACCGCCCGCGACCAGACGAATATCGTCAATCTCGTCCGATAAGAGGTCGCGGATTTTGCGGCGATAGTCGGTAAAATCCGCCGTATCGGTCATCTCGGCGTTGCGCGGGCGGGCAATATCAATGTTGATAATTTCTTTTATGTGGCCCGGATTTTTCCCCATAACAACCACCACGTCTCCGAGGAATATGGCCTCATCGATACTGTGCGTGACAAACAGGGCCGTCTTCTTATCTTGCTCCCAGATGCGAAGCAGCTCGTTGCCCATGACTTCGCGGGTTTGCGCATCCAATGCGCCGAATGGCTCGTCCATCAGTAGGATTTCCGGATCCACTGCCAGGGCGCGGGCGATACCAACCCGCTGGCGCATACCGCCGGAAAGCTGATGGGGGTGATAATCTTCGAAACCCGCCAGACCGACCAGCCTAATAAAACGGCGGGACCGTTCTTCATGATCGTCTTTGTCCCAGCGGTGCAATTCTAGGCCGAAGCGAACATTGTCGACGACGTTACGCCACGGCAGAAGGGCAAATTCCTGGAACACCATGGCCCGGTCGCGCCCGGGGCCGGAAACCGGTGTTTTATTCACTTTGATAAGGCCCGATGAAACGGGCACGAGCCCATCGATGGCCATCAACAGGCTGCTTTTACCACAACCGCTGGGCCCGACGATGGTAATGAAGGTGCCTTGCTCTATGGAAATATTAGCGGCTTCAACCGCAACAAACTTTCCGCCGCCATCGGGCTTGTCGTAGGCGATGTTTACATTTTCGACTTCGATATGGCTCACGGCTTGGGATGCCTTATTTCATGCCGGTCGGCGTTGTTTGGGGCGGTCGTGTTGCGCCGCCGCCCCGAATTCGGAGCGGTGGCGTAATCGTCACTGGCTAAACCAGCGAATTAAGGCTTCCACTGATTATAGGAATCCACATATTTGGATGTCCAGTAGCGGCTTTTGGGCCACTTGCTTTTATAGGTGCCCGATTTGACGCCCATATCGAAAAAGACATCAAGCCCCTTATCCGAAGGCAGCCTTCCGTCTTCATGGATGAAGTCGATGAAGGAATCATAGGTGGCGCCCAGATATTGGGGATCCATCTTGATATGCTTGGCCAAAGACTTCTTCGATTGCTCCTTGTTGGTTTTTGCAACGCGTACGGCCCGTACATGGGCGCGCAGCAAGGCAATGATCGTGTTGTGATGGTTCTTGATGAAGTCTTCCTTGGCGAACCAGACGTGGAACGGATAGTCGGCGGCCAAATCGGTCTGGCTGAGGATTCGGTTATAACCTAGCTTCTTAGCCATGATCGTTTCCGGTGCGACGAAAATGTTGACGTCCAGTTGACCGGCTTTTTGCGCCGCGATGCGGGTCGACGAGCGACCGCCCTGAATGATCTGCACATCATTTTTCGGATCATAACCGCGCGAAGTTAGGGCGTAGCGGGTCAGAAAATCGGTGGACGAACCGTAACGGGAAATGCCCCATTTGGTACCCTTCACGTCTTTCATGCTTTTAATTTGGGGCGATGCCCACCATTCGAAGACGGCCATGTTGAAACCGGCGTAGAACGCCTTCAACGGTTGCTTGGCGGCGATGCCCACATTGACGCCGGCCAGCGACGTCAAACCGATATCAACATTGTTGGCGATCACTGCCTTAGCCAGGGCGGAACCACCCCGGAAGG
>JABMOP010000224.1 GCA_013204125.1 Rhodospirillales bacterium
ATGCGGGGGCCGGGCGGGTGTTTTTTATCTCGACGGTCGGTTCGGTCGCGGGCGTTCTCGTAACCGCCTTCGCCTTTATTCCCAATATGACCAATTTCCGCGCCGTCCTCGCCCTCGGCTTGGGTCTCTGTTGTGCGGCGGCCATTTATGCCCTCATCGCGCCCGGCCTTTTGCCGGCGACCAAACGAAAATTGGTGCTGTGGTGTGTGATTATCGGGGTCCTTGCCGCCGGCCTGTTCGGTGCCAAGGATATTTATTTGAAGCGGATCGCCGCCGCCGGCGATGATGAATTGGTGTTCACTGTGCGCGCCGAATTGACGTCGGTATTTGGCAACCTAAAAGTCGTTGACGTCAAATCGGCGGTCGCCGCGGGGGATGCGCAGCGCTTTTTCCTCCAGGACGGGCTGATCCAAAACCGCACCACCTTGGAATACACCTCGATCTCCATGTACACCTATGCCCTCGAAATATTGGCCCGCAATTTTGTACCGAAGGCTGAGCGCGCGGTTGTCCTCGGCCTCGGCGCCGGCGTTGTCGCCAAGGGCCTCAAACGGGCCGGGCTTCGGGTTTCGGCGATTGAAATTAATTCAGATGTGGTGGCCGCGGCGAAAAGTCATTTCGGCTTCGACGGCGCCGGTATCGACATTAAAATTCAAGACGCCCGCACATTCGCGCGCCGCTGCTCCAATCAATACGACATCGTCGTGGTTGATCTTTTTCTCGGCGATAATATCCCCGACTACCTTTTGACCCGCCAATTTTTCGCCGATTTGCGGCGGTGCGTCCGGCCCGGCGGGGCGGTCGTCATGAACGCTTTTTTCGACGATGAAGATGAAGAGCCGAACCGGCGGATGCGGGCGACCCTCAAATCGGCCTTTCCGGCAGTGGTTCAATTTGGCGATGCCAGCGGAAATGTATTTTTGGTCGGCGCCACCGGCCCGATGCCCAAGGATATTTCAGAACGCGAGATCGAGAGCGCCCGCGTGCCCTACCAAATCCGCCCATCGCTGGATTCGGTACTGGTACGAAAGCGCGTGATTTCAGAAAAATTCAGCCCCCGCGATGCCATCGGCGATGAAAACAATATTTTCAGCGTCCTTTTTGCCGCCGCCAATATGCGCGGTCGCCAAGTAATGGCCGGACGCCTGCCGCCCTGGGTCTTGGTTAACTAGGCCGCAGCTTGCGCCACCAGCTTGGCCGGTCTGAATTTGGACCAATGCCAGATCAGGAAGGCGACGGCAAGGATGGACACCGGCCAATGAACCAGCGGATAGATCAACAACGCGCCGACCGCCAATAAAAGCCGGAGCCCTACTTCCCACAACGGCAATCGCCGTTGATCGAACAACAAAGTGGCGCTGGACACCAGATAAATGACCAATCCCAAGCGCGCGATGGCGGAAACAAAGGGCACTACCTCAAACGGCACGCCGCTTTCCTCGACAATCAAAAGAACCGGATAAAAGGCAAAAGCGAAGGGCACGATGAATTTCACGAGGCCAATGCGGATGGCATACATCGCGGTCAGCAGGGGCGGCGCTCCGGCGATCGATGCGGCGGCGTAGGCGGCAACCGCGACCGGTGGGGTGATCGAAGACGCGACGCCGTAATAAAAGACGAATAAATGTCCAACCAAGACTGAAACACCAAGCCCTTGCAACGACGGGCCCATGATAAGGATGATCGTCAAATAAGCCGGCAAGGTCGGCATTCCCATGCCGAGCATAATGGCGGCAATCCCTGCGATCAAAAGGGTGATAAACAATTGGCCTTCGCCGAATTGGTTAATCACTTGGGCGAAATCATTGGGCAGGCCGGTGGCGCCGAGAACGGCAACGATAATGCCGACGACGCCGATGGCCATTAACAAACCGGCAAAGGTTTCGCCGCCGCGCGCCAACGCTTTCAAAATAATGCTCGGATTTTGGCGGATTTTCGGGTTGGCGAAGCTTAAGGGAACGACCGAATATAGCGCCATCATGCCGGCGCCGGCGGGCGAATATCCCTTCAACAAGGTCATGACGACAATGGCGACCGGAACCACGATCATCACCAAATTGATAATGTCTTGGGAATTGACGATCAAATCTTCGTCGTCGATATCGGGCACCGCTTCGACGCCCAAACGCCTTGCTTCGAATACGACGGACGTGAACAGGCTGGCGTAATAGGCGAGCGCCGGGACGAGGGCGGCAACGATAATGGTCAGGTACGAGATGCCGGTGAAATCGGCCATCACCAACGCCGCGGCGCCCATGATTGGTGGCATGATCTGGCCGGCGCTCGACGCCGTTGCTTCAACGCCGCCGGCGAAGGCTGGATGGAAGCCGCGTTTTTTAATCATCGGAATGGTAATGACGCCGGTGGCGACCACATTGGTGACCGCGCCGCCGGACATGGTGCCAAAGAGGCCAGACGCCAGGATCGCCGCATGCGCCGGCCCACCCCTGAAATTTCGTGTCAGGTGAAAGGCGATTTTGATGAGTGAGTGCCCGCCGCCGGTACCTTCTAGTAGAACGCCCAACAGAACGAACGGGAACACGGTAAAGATTAAAATCCCCATAAGTGTGCCGAGCACCCCGTCATTGAGGTTGAACCACAAATCTTCGGATGAATCGATGAAGACGACGGGTGCGGTCTCAAATATCCACGGCCAATGCTGGCCGGTATAGAAATAAACCAGCGCAAGGATGCCGCAAATTCCCAAAGGCGCGCCCCATACCCGCCAGCAAAGCGTAATAAACAGCGCACAGCCGGCGAGCGCGGTGGCTGGATGGATGAGCGTGAAATCAAACAGGCCTTCCTCCAATTCCGCGACGTCCACCGAATAGCGCCAGAAAGTCCACCACGATGCGAGGATAAGGGCCGCATCTATTACCAAGCCAAGCGGCTTCAAGCCGGGGCTTCGCGCGGTCAATAGGCTGGTAAATGAATAGCGCATGACGACGATGAGCACCGACGCCGCCAATATCATGGGGCGGATAATCGTATCGGGGTAGGGGCCAAAGCTGGGGATGATCCAGAAACTGGGCGACGAATTGATGATACCGGTCGCAGCCATCGACAGGCCGATCCAGAACGCCAAAATGCCGATGATTTTAACCGCGCTCGAATTTTGTGCGTCGCCGGTCATGCGGTCGTCCTCCCCTTAGAAACCTTTTAAGCTGAACGAAGAGCCCGGGTCCCGATGTTGGGGCCAGGCTCTTCTTCAAATTTTGGCAGCTTTGTTACATGGCTTCCGGCGGGATCAAACCGGCGGGGATTTTGATGCCTTTTTCCTTGTAATAGCGGATCGCACCCCGATGCAGCGGCATGTTGACGCCGGTGAAAGGTTTGGATTTATCCATGGTCTGCAATGTAACGGCGGTTTTATGGATTTCGCCGATATTATCCCAGGTCAGCTTGGTCATTCTATAGACCAAGTCGTCCGGTAGGCTTTTATTGACCGCATATTGGAAAGTATTGGCGCCGACGACCACGTCTTTGTCGTTATTGATCTGTCCCTTATAGGTGCCGGCGGGGATGATGCCTTGTTCGCGGCCCATGGGTTTTAAGTATTTTTTCCAGGCTGCGGAGGTTGTCGCATCGCCGATGTCCAGCAGGCGGAATTTTTGTTTGAGGCCCAATTGTTCCACTGCCGCCGAGCCGACGCCGGCGGGGCGGAAATAAACATCCAGCTTACCGTCGAGCATGGCTTGCAGCCCGCTGCCCCACGGCAGGCGGATGGCTTTGTAATCCTTGTTGGGTATATAGCCGGTGACTGCGCGGATGACGGATTCCGATGTTACCGCGGCAGCGCCGGACGGCGGGCCGGTGAAAACGCGCTTACCCTTCAAGTCGCCATAAGTTTTGATACCCGATTTCACGAAGGTGACGGGATGAAAAAGAACCGCGTTCCAGCCCCAGATCGAGCGCACATTCTTGGACGCCGCAATTGCTTGCTCGTGCTGTTTCTTTTTATACATGCGCGAACCCTTCGACAGGAACGTATAGATGGTCGTCGGGAACGGCATCATTTCCAATTGACCGCGTCCCAGCTTAATGGCCGAGCGGGTCAGGGTTTGGCTGTCATTGATCTGCGTTGTATTGCCAAGCTCGCGGTTCCAAATTTTGCTTAAGACCACGGTCACGGTGTGCGACACGTTGCCTGGTGAGCCGGTATCGGCGCGCATGATTTCCGATTGAGCGTCGGTTGATCCGAACGCAAAGGCGCCGACCAAGGCAAGGGCGGCGGTTCCATATTTTAACGGATTGGTACGCATGGTCATCTCCCGGTTAAGACGTAAGATTTCTTAAAAGCAGTCAGTTAATCTGACTTTGATGCAAAACCTTAACCCGCTTGGCCACTGGATGACAACCGAATTGGCGCAAATATCTTTTAGGGTTTTATTGCCGCCAAAGGCGCAATCATTGCTTGAAATTGATATCGCCGAAGCTGCTAAAAATTACATTGGCGGTGATGACCATGATGATGATCACGAAAAACATGACCAGGAACCACATATATTTGGCGCTGTTGGTGGCTGTTTTGTCGGCGTCCTGGGCGCTCAAAAGCGCGGCGAGGCGTTTTCGCATGATGGTCAGGAAGACCAAAATAGCCACCGGCACAGCCAAACCGGCAATATTGGATAAAATGCGCGCGCGCACCAGCGCCATGCTTTCGCCGGGCGCCAGCAGGCTGTCCAAGTGCGTCCATAAAACGATGAGCGCGCCGATACCGGCGATGCAAGCCAGCAGCAATACAGCTTCGATGGCGCCGGCCCAACGTTGAGTGGGGTTTGAGCGCGGCGCGGCGTTCAATCTGCCGCCTCGACGCCGCGTTGAAGGCCGGCAAAGCGACCGA
>JABMOP010000019.1 GCA_013204125.1 Rhodospirillales bacterium
GCGCAAGGCCCCATAACGAGCGATATTTGCGGAATCACCCCGGACGCCATCACATTGCGCTGGAAGACTTCCGCATAGCCGGCCAGCGACGAGACCCCTTCTTGGATTCTCGCGCCGCCGGAATCATTGATTCCGATGATCGGTGCGCCGACCCGCATCGCCTGATCCATCACTTTACATATTTTTTCAGCATGGGTTTCAGACACCGATCCGCCAAAAACCGTAAAATCTTGACTGAAGACGAATACCGTGCGCCCATTGATGGTTCCGTGTCCGGTCACCACCCCATCGCCTGGAACCGATTTCTTCTCCATGCCAAAATCCGTGGAGCGGTGTTCGACAAACATATCCCATTCTTCGAAGGACTCGGGATCAAGCAATAGATCAATTCTTTCCCGCGCCGTCAGCTTACCACGGCTATGTTGGGCCTCGACCCGTTTCTTACCGCCGCCGGCACGCGCCCGGGCGCGCTGTTCTTCTAAATGGTGGATGATTTCGTACATGGCAATGTCCTTGATGTATATAGCCTCAAGTATTAACCGAGGCAGCGGCTATAGGCTACTGGAATTCTTAATCGGCATCAGGCTCAAACCTATCAAGTTTTGCCGGATAATTCGATAAACCGTGCTGCATCCTCAATTTCCCGGGTGGTGTGCCGGCGGCTCTGTTCGGCTTCCGTATCGGCCCCCCACCTTTCCATCCGAAACATTTCTTCGATATGAGATAATTTATCCGCTTCATCCGGTCCAAGGGCGCCGTCTTCGATGGCTAACGCCAAGACAAGGGATCCTGTGGCCGCGGCGGCCTGCGATACCCCCATCAAAGCATAATCATCGAGTCCCTCGATGGTCCTTTTAATCGCCGACAGGGTCCGGACCGGTTGGGTTATGGGCTGGATGCCTGTCGTTATTTCAAATTTGGCCCCTTTATTCGTTTTGACCCAATCCAGCCAGGGTTGCCACTGCTCGGCTTGGGTACGATTTAAATCGGGCGGTGCGGCGGCGCGGTAACAGAGCAGATCGGTTTCAGCAAATTTCATCGTTACTTCGATCATGTCACCCCGCCTCGGTCCAGCCCGGTCTAGAACTGTGGCCGCCATACGAAACATGGGCATTGTTTCAGGCTGTATGGTTTCGCCCTGTGCGTCCCATTCCAAAACAATTGCCTCGGCGAGCGCCTGGGCTCTAAGTTTCAAATCGAATTTCGCCGGCGTTTTAATTTCCCGGCCATCCAAAAGAACGGTGTAGCCATCATCAAGCCTGCCGAATTCAACCTTTTTATAAAACCGTTTTGCACTTTTTAAATCCGCCATAGCTTTACCTAAGTAAATCGGCAACCGTTTGCGGCAAATCTTGAAACCTGTCGATCACAATATTTGCACCGGCAGCCTTCAATTCATCTGCGCCATGATAACCCCAACCGACGCCAATCGCATGAGTTTTGGCGTTGGCCGCCATTTCCATATCGAAGGTCGTATCGCCAACCATGACTGTGGCGCTAACTTCGGCGCCGGCATCTCGCATCGCCCGATAAAGCATTTCCGGGTTTGGTTTTCCGGGCGCCACATCGGAAGTCTGCAGCGTTATGAAATGTTCCCCGAGGCCGTAGACGCCCAATACATGGTCAAGCCCGCTTCTGGATTTTCCGGTGGCAACCCCCATCAATATCCCGGCTGTACTCAAGGCTTCAATGGCTTCAATTGTACCGGGGTATAACGGGTCACTCCAATCTGGGTCAGAGCGTTTGGCCGCCGAGAATTCTCGGTAAGATGCGCAGACACTATCAAGTTTATTCGACGCCACACCGGGCGCCAGTTTTGAAATCGCTTCTAAAAGCTCGAGCCCCACTACACGCCGCACATCTTCGGCGCTCGGTCTTTGTAGGCCATGTTCGGCGAAGGCCGTGTGCATGGTATCGACAATGGCCGAGCCCGAATCGACCAGCGTTCCATCGCAATCCAGGACGACAAGTTTCAAACGATCCATATTTTAATTTTCTTCATCAAAATAGAAATCTCGCGCGGCTTGTTGGTGGAAGCCAAAATAGATCCATGCCTCGGCCATGTGGTCCGGCAATGGCGCCGTGGCTTTGATCAACTTGCCATTTAGTCCTGGAATCGAAATTGACCGCGCATGCAGATGTATCTTTTTACCGATGCCGTCGGCGCCTCCGAGAAATGCTTCTTTGCCTCCGTATTTTCCATCGCCGAGGATTGGCGCCCCGATCGACGCTAGATGCACCCGAAGTTGGTGTGTGCGCCCGGTTTCCGGTTTAAGCATCAGCCATGCGACCTTGGCCCCGGTTCGGTCGACGACAATATACTGCGTTCGCGCAGATTTCCCGCCGGCGCCCGCATATACACGTTCACCGCCCTCGCCGCCCGATTTTTTCAAAGA
>JABMOP010000225.1 GCA_013204125.1 Rhodospirillales bacterium
ACCATCGGTCGTGCGGATCGCCGCCAGAAGATTGCCGTTCGGCAAAAGATAGGAATAATTGCCGGGCTCGCCAGGCAGTTTCCATTTGTGAACCACATCGCCGTTCATATTAACGAGCGTCGTTTCAAACATTCCAAGGGTCGAAAATAGTGTAAACCCGGGCGTTGCCTTGACCTTATCGTGGATGGTTACCCCGGTATCGGACGTCAATCGCGGCATATTTAGATGCCTCCCTTATTAAATAATTTATGTCTTAGCGGCGATCATCGCAGTCTCGAGCACCGAACGCAATTCATCGGTAAGCGGCTGAGGGGCGCCGGTTTCAGTGTTGAAAAATACGGTCACGACCTCTGCGCTGGCGATACAGGCGCCGCTCCGAAATACGCTCTGACCGAGCGTGTAGGAGGTGCGCCCGACGCGCTTGACCATTGTTCCGATATCTACATTTCCCGGATAAAAAAGCGGCGCATGATAATCGACGGCGAAATGCGCGATCACGAATCCGGTTAGGATTTCATCACCCAAATCAACCATGCGCGAATTTCGGAAATGGACGCGCCCATCTTCAAAGAACGCATTGATAGCGCCGTTGTTGACGTGCCCGTTGGGGTCCAAATCGCTATAGCGTATGGACGCAACGGCCCAATCGATATAGCTCTCTGCATTGGTCGGATCAAATGCGCTGTCTTGGTTGACGTTGCTCACGGGCGCCCCTTATTTAGTGACGGTCTCGTTTAAAATGCCAGCCATGATTTTATCCATCGGTTTTGAGCTGCGAAGGTCTTGATAGCGCGCCTCGGCCCAAGCCTCAAGGTCTGTATTCTTCAAATGATCGGCGGCGACCTGGACGGTTTCGCCCATTGGCGCGGTCAGACAAAACTGAGCAAATTCAGCTTCTGGATGATCGGTTTCCAAAAGTACAGGAATGCGGTTAATCACCGAATGGCAAATGCGCGTCACCGAAATAATCCTGTGGCTTTCGGTTTTTTGCAACGACAGATTAAGACGCGAACGTTCCATCAAACCATCGCGCATCTGCACCGGCAAAGGCTGGCCCGGGTAACAAATAGTAATTCCTTGGCCTGAAAATTCTTCCATAATTTGATCGCGCCGGGGAGACGGAAAACCGCACATCAAAACGTCGATGTTGCGCAGCCCGGCGGGCGCCGGTTTCATGGTTTCCATCTTTTCCAAATACCCATAAGGCAAGTATATGGAATTTGGATTGACGGCGGCGCAGGCTTCAACCGAGCTTTCGAACAGGCACCAGACAAATTCCGCGTTCCTCGCGGCGAGCTCGAAGGCCGCAAAAATCACCGGGTCACCACCCTCAGCGTCATAATTCCAAGTGCCGTCCGGGGACAGAACTTCGGTGCAGACAAGCCCGTATTTAATGCCGCCCGCCTTCATCTGAACCGGTAGGTTCACATCTTCATAGAAGCGATCGAGAAATAAATTTATGGCGTTCGGGTCCATCTGGTTGGTGCCGACGCGCACCCGCGCGCCGTTCGCTTCCAATGCCAAACGGATAAAGCGCACGGTGTCGGACACCATATCCCACAAATGGGGCTTAAGATTGCTAAGCAGAATATTGAAATCCATGGGCGTCCCGATTTTCTTTCAAGCCGCCGCCAGGATGCCATTCGAGGGCCAAGGCGGCAATCCCTCTGGATCATGCGGCAAGCGCGTATATATGCTAAACAAAAGGACTAAAGTTTTGGGATTTATAGACAAGGAATATCATGGCCGTTCCGGCAACCCATAAGGGGCGCGTGTGGCTTTGGGTCCGCCTGACCATTGGCGCCGGGCTGATGGGCATCGCTATCGGCTACTATTTGCAAGTGATCGGGCGGCTTGAAATGACCAGCTTCTTGATATTCAGCTTCACCGTGCGCGGTATGATAATCGGCGCCTTTTTTTGGATGTTCCAAATATTCTGGGTGGCCGGGCCTAAGGGTAAGAAACTCCGCGCCCTCGCCACCGGTCCAAGGTTGACGGCCAAAGTCGTAGTCTATGTGGTCTTGATCGAAACCGGTTATTGGATTGGCGAACTTATTTTCCGCTCAAGCCAGATCACTTAAGAAATAGATTTCACGCTTTTTGAAACAACGCATCCGCTTTTAATTCGCCCTCACAGGCGATATCACCGCGCTCGGTCATGGCGATAATATGGGCGAAGACCGAACGGCGGGCCGGCTGAATGAGCGCCGGGTCCAGCCCTACATACATTTCATCGACCATATCTTTGATCCGCCCGACGCCGCGGCTTAGGCATTCCATGATTTGAACTTCCCGCGCCTGACGGTGCGCAATGAGCGCGCGCACAAAGGATTGTGGATCTGTGATCGCGCCGCCATGGGTGGGGTAATAAAGGGCATCGCTGCGGTCCAGCAACAAATTTAGGCTCGCCATATAGGCCGCCATGTCACCATCGGGCGGTGATACGACCGTGGTCGACCAGCCCATGACGTGATCGCCGGTAAATAACGCCGCCGCTTCCCGCCACGCAAAACAAATATGGTTGGAGGTGTGGCCCGGCGTATGAACGCATTCAAAGGACCAGCCATCGCCTTCGATGATATCGCCGTGGCTTATCTTCTCATCAGGCGTGAATTCCATATCACCACCGGATTCGACCACCGCGCCGATCTCGAACCGCCCTGCCCCATGTGGTCCGAACCCATATATTGGTGCGCCCGTGGCTTCTTTGACGGCGCGCGACGCCGGCGAATGATCCAAATGGGTATGGGTAATCAGCTGATGCGTGATTTCTTCGCCCGATAAAGCATCTAATATCGCGCCGATATGTTCGGGTATTTCCGGTCCGGCATCAATCACCGCCACCCGGCCTTCGCCGACAATATAGGTGCCGGTTCCCTTAAAGCCGAATTTGCTGGGATTGCGGGCAACGATCCGGCGAAGCCCCGTCGCCACCTGTTCGATGGCAGCATATTCGCACGTAAAATCCAAATCAAAGGGAATATCGCTCAACTGGATTGATCCTTTTCGTTTTTGGCAGAAGGATGCGCTTGTTTTTTTGCTGCAGGAAAGCGCAGTTGAACCCGAAGACCCGGTAGATTATCCCCTAGATGAAGTTCTGCGCAATGCAGCCCCGCCACGGCGCGGACAAGGCTAAGGCCAAGCCCGGTCCCAGGACTGTTGCGGCTGGCTTCCAAGCGCACGAACCGGTCGAGCACGCGCCCCCGTTCCTCTTCGGCAATGCCAGGGCCGCTGTCGGCGACAATTAGCTCGGAGCCCAATTCGCGATCGCTGTCGTAAATACGGCGCAACACCAAGGCGATGGTGCCGCCGTCGGGTGTGTATTTAATCGCATTATCCAACAGATTGGCGAGCGCTTGGCCCATCAATTGTTGATTGCCGGTGACAAAAATTTCAGGTTCCACTTCGTCGATCCATTTCTGGTTTTTATCTTCGGCGGCGGGTGCGTACAACTCGCCCATATCG
>JABMOP010000226.1 GCA_013204125.1 Rhodospirillales bacterium
GGGCATCAACGCCGCCATGCTCATGGCAAAAACGGCAAGCCTTTACCGCTGCCTCGGCAAGACCGAGACACGGCCCGGGAAACTGCTGGCCCGATTAAACGAAGAAATATCGGAGACCGCCACGCGCGGCATGTTCGTGACCATTGTCGGCGGAATTTATAACCCGGAAAACATGACCGTGCGGGTGGCCAATGCCGGGCACGAACCGCCGCTTTTGCGAAAATCCGATGGCCGTTATGAGAGGTTTGAAGCCGAAGCGCCGCCGGTCGGCATCTCGGCCGATGCGGTCGGCGAAAACGGGTATCCGGAGTTCGAAATATCCTTGGCCGGCGGCGCGCTTTATCTATTCACCGACGGCGTTACAGAAGGAAAGCGGGGCGACGGCTCCATGCTCGGCGCCGATGGCGTTGAAGCCATCTTGGAAGACACGGCGGCGCTGGACCTCAGAAGCCGGCTTGAGCGCATTGTCGATGTCTTCGATACCAAAGACCTGCACGATGACATAACCATAGTCGGCATCGATTCGAGCGCGCCGGATCAGATCACAGCCGCAAGCCCCGATGAAGGCGCCGCAACTGTTCCGTTGCTCGAATATAATTTTCCGGCGCGGGCCGGGCGGCTCCGCGATGCCCGTCACGCCATGCGCCGTTTTTTGGAAGATGCAGGCTATGACGGCACCTTAGTACCGGACGTAGTGTTGGCCGTGGACGAAGCCTGCCAAAATATTATCCGCCATGCTTATGGCGGCGATTCGGACCTGGAAATTCAATTGGCGGTTAGTTTGGAACCTCGGCGGCTGATCATCGAGTTGACGGATTCTGCGGACCCGGTAAATACCGAAGAAGTTAGGCCGCGCCAATTAGACAATGTGCGGCCGGGCGGATTGGGCGTACATTTCATGCACGAAATTATGGACGAGGTGGCCTACGTGTCGGTGCCGGGTAATTCTGGTAATGTGCTACGCATGGTCAAAAATTCCGCTGAAGATGTAGAGGCCGTGGAGGCCAAAGAGGATATGAAGGAATAAGTATGAAATATTCAATCCGCGAAGAGCGGGGATTTAACATCGTCGAATTTTCCGGCGAAATTGATTTAGAACACTCGCCGCTGGCGCGGACTGTGCTTCTCGATATCGTCGGCGTCGGCGCCAACATTTTGGTCGATATGTCTGGCGTTAAATATATTGATTCTTCCGGCGTCGCATCGCTGGTCGAAGCGTTTCAATCGGCGCGTTCCGCAGGCACCGAATTTGCCATGGTTTCTGTCAGCGACGAAGCCCTTCGCGTGCTTCATCTTGCCCGGTTGGATAAGATTTTTACCATATATGAAAGCATCGGAGACGCGTTCGCCGATGAATAATTCTGCCTTCTTAGGCGCAGTCCTCCGGCATACGGAGAGCCTCGGCAAAGGAACCATTTCCGTCGTTGAAATGATCGGCCATTGGGGCGTATTGGTAGCCGAAAGCGTATTTTGGCTGATCGCCGGGCCGAAGCTGAAACAGCCGGTGCGGCTGCGCGCAATCGCGCAGCAAATGATGGAAATCGGCATTTTCGCTATTCCGATCGTTGCCCTGTTGTCGGCGACCATCGGTATTATGCTGGCCATTCAGGGAATTCACACCTTGCGCATTTTTGGTGCGGAATCCAGGGTGGTGTTCGGAATTTCACTTTCAGTCGTGCGTGAATTTTCGGCGCTGATTACTGGAATTTTGGTTGCCGGACGGTCCGGCTCGGCCTTGGCGGCACGCCTTTCAACCATGCAGATCAACCAGGAAATCGATGCGCTCCGCGTCATGGGCATTCATCCGGTGCGCTATCTGGTGGTGCCGTCTCTGGTCGCCATGTTCGTTATGCTGCCGTCCTTAACATTTCTGTCCGATGTCGTCGCGCTTTATGCTGCGGGGCTCTACGTTTCATTCGATCTGGGCATAAGTCAGGCGGCCTATTGGAGCCAGACGATCGAAGTCCTGACCATTGGCGATTTGTGGCACGGGATCGGTAAATCAGCGATCTTCGCCGTGCTTATTACCTTGATCGGTGTCGTCAACGGGGCCTCGGTCACCGGTGGTGCCGAAGGGGTCGGCCGGGTGACCACGCGGGCGGTGGTCCAGGCGATTACCGCCATCGTCATCACCGACATGCTGTTCGTGTTGATCGTGACAAGAACATGAGCAGCGGGACCGAGCCGATCATACGTGTGCGTAATCTGGTCACCCATTATGGCGACAGGCTCATCCTCGATGGCGTCGATTTTGACTTAAAACCGGGGGAGATCATGGTCATTATGGGTGGCAGTGGGTCGGGCAAAAGCACCCTCATGCGGCATCTATTGTCTTTGGAACGACCGACGTCCGGCTCGATCGAACTTTTCGGCCAGGATGTTTCAAAACTCAACGCCGTCGAAAGCGCCGCCCTTGCCAAAAAAATCGGCGTCGCCTTTCAAAGCGGGGCTCTGTTCAGTTCTTTGTCGGTCGGCGATAACATCATGCTGCCGCTGATGGAACATACCAGCCTCGATCATTCGACCATGGAAATCATGGCGCGCATGAAATTGGAAGTCGTCGATCTAGCCGGATTTGAAAATTTGATGCCGGCGGAACTTTCGGGCGGAATGATTAAACGTGCTGCCTTGGCGCGGGCCATCGTCATGGACCCCAAGATACTATTTTGCGACGAACCCAGCGCCGGGCTTGATCCGGTGGCGGCGGCCCAGCTGGACGATCTGTTGCTGCGTCTTCGCGATGCCATGCAAATGAGCATCGTCGTTGTCACGCACGAGGTGGACAGCGCCTTAAAGATTGCCGACCGCATGACCGTGCTCGATAAAGGGCGTATCCTCCAGGTTGGTGGCGTTGATGAAATTCGGGGTAGTAACAACGAACGCATTCAAAATATTTTAAATCGCCGCATCGGAGAAGAGACGCTTGATCCTGAAGAATATCTTCGCCGCTTGACGGGTATCGAAGTTGAGGGGAGCCCGCCGCTTTGAAAAACATTCGCTTGAATTACACAATCGTCGGCAGCTTCGTTATTGCCGTTCTGGTTTGCATGGTGATCGCCGTTGCGCTGTTGACCGGGCGCACCGGCGCGACAGATGAATATTACGCCGTCTATGAAAATGTGACCGGCATCAAATTCGGCACCCGTGTTCTCTACGAAGGATTTCCCATCGGCCAGGTCGAAAAGGTCAATCCGGTGGAAACGGACGGGCGCGTTCGGTTCCGCGTCGATATGTCCATTACCGAAGGCTGGAAAGTACCGACCGATAGCACTGCGGAAATTGTTTCTTCCGGCCTTCTTGCGGCCGTGACCGTAAATCTTCATGCCGGTAAAAATTCAGATTTGCTAAAACCCGGCGCGAAAATTGACAGCATTGAAGGCGCCAATTTGCTGCAATCGGTATCCGATCTGGCGCGCGATGTCCGCCAGCTTACCGAAACCGATATTAAGCCGATGATTGCTAAGATATCCGGAGCATTCGCCGGCTTTACCGATATTTTGGGCGAAAACGGATCCTCCATGGCTAAGGACGTGCAGGCCATGGTGCAAAATTTGAGCAACTCGACACCGCAAATCATCGACAACATCGAACGGTTCTCGGCTAACCTTGACCATCCGCCAAGCAGCTCAACAAACTACTGAAATCGGAGAACCTTCAGTCGTTCGACCAGATCATTGGCAATCTGAAAA
>JABMOP010000227.1 GCA_013204125.1 Rhodospirillales bacterium
GTCATGATGTATATCCGCTATCCGCTGCCTTTGCGGCAGGTCGAAGACCTGCTTCATGAACGTGGTATCGACATCTGCCACGAGACGGTTCGCGCGTGGTGGACCCGGTTCGGACCGATGTTTGCAGCGCGGAAATCAGAAAGAAGCGGTCGGCATCCTTGCGGAGCTCGCCGCCCCGGTCGAGTGGCGCCATTTGACGCCATCAAGGCCCGCGCCTTGGGCGTTGAAGTCCGGTTCCATTAGTTTGACCGTGCCTGAGAGCTTATTGCTGTACAGGTCCATATTCTGACCCATTACCGCACTTATAAGAACTTCGGGTTCTCAATAAAATAGGCCTAATATTTATAAAATTTTTATATATAGTATAATAATTATTGCTATATATAATTTTTTTTAATATAATACCTACATGACAACTACCAAAACCACAATCGACGAAATCGCTCGCAAACTTGCTAATTTCTATGATCTGCCTTTTGGGGGTAAGCCATCTGGTCGCTATCGGATTTCGCCCAAGAACCTTCGCAGCTTGGCAAACCGCCGCCGTATTTCGGATAAATTCGTAAGGTTACTGACAGAGGAAATGTTTGAATTGGGTTATGTCTTTATCGACATGGAATCGTATTACGCTGTGAGCAGTGCGCGAACACTTAATAATTATCGCCGCATTACAGGGATATTGGTCAAGAACAGAACAACTGATCATGAAGAAGATTAATGTTCAGAAGAAGCGAATTGGTTGGCGCGAATGGATTGGATTTCCTGAACTTGGAGTTGATAGAATTAAGGCGAAAATTGATACCGGGGCGCGAACCTCGGTCATCCATGCATTTCGCGTTAAAAAATTGGATGATGAAGACGAACCCCGGATTGAATTTTATTTACATCCTGTGCAACGAAAACGTAATCCGGAACTTCGGTGCATTGCCCCGATCGTGGGCGAACGTATAGTAAGAAGTTCGAACGGCGAACAAGAAACACGCTATGTCATAATTACTCCGATGTGTCTCGGCGGAGAAATTTGGCCGGTCGAGCTTACATTATCTGATAGAGATCAAATGGGTTTTCGAGTGCTTGCCGGAAGGGCGGCAATTCGGGGCCGCTGCATTGTTGATCCTGGCTCGTCATACCTGCTTGGACGCTAGAATTTTATCTGGAGAAAATTATGAAACTCGCACTTATGTGTCGAAATGCGGACCTTTATTCACACCAACGAATAGTGGAGGCGGCAACTAAACGTGGTCACGAAATCGACGTGATCAACCACCTACGTTGCTACGTCGATATTACGTCGCATCGACCACAAGTACATTACCAAGGAGAAATATTGCCCAAGTACGATGCAGTCATTCCTCGAATTGGCGCGTCGGTAACATTCTTTGGTACGGCTGTTTTGCGACAGTTTGAGATGATGGGGGTTTATCCGGTCAATGAGTCGGTCGCCATCACGCGCTCCCGCGACAAGCTTCGTAGTCTCCAGCTTCTTTCGCGCAAGGGAATTGGGTTGCCAGTCACGGTTTTTGCGCATCGTTCCGGGAACACCGATGAACTCCTCGAAATCGTCGGCGGGGCACCTGTTGTTATTAAACTGCTTGAAGGAACCCAGGGAGTTGGGGTCGTCCTTGGCGAAACGCACAATGCTGCTGCCAGTATTATTCAGGCATTTGGTGGTGTGAATACAAATATTCTAGTTCAAGAGTTTGTAAAAGAAGCAAATGGCGAAGACATTCGGTGTCTGGTGATAAATGACAAAGTTGTTGCTTCAATGAAGCGAACTGGTAGGGAGGGTGATTTTCGATCCAACTTGCATCGGGGTGGCTCGGCGCAACTCATTAAGATCACTCCCATGGAGCGCCAGACGGCGGTGTCCGCAGCAAAAATAATGGGGCTTAACGTCTGCGGTGTTGACCTATTGCGGTCCGCCCACGGTCCAGTCGTTATGGAGGTTAATTCGTCGCCGGGCCTTGAGGGCATCGAGAAAGCAACGGGCATCGACATCGCGGACAAGATCATATCATTCATCGAAACCCGCGCAAAGCCGGACAAAACAAGGACCCGTGGTCTTGGGTAGGTCTAGCCGTGAGCCTTTCGTTCTTGGAGATACTATCGTTGCGCCCGGAACGCGAGAAACCATTGATCTGCCATTGAGCCTTTTGTCAGACCACACGCCAATCACGTTGACGACCCAAGTGATACACGGGAGGCGGCCCGGCCCAGTACTGCTTATCAACAGTGCCATTCATGGCGATGAAGTCAATGGCGTAGAAATCATTCGGCGGGTTTTGCGTCATTCAGCGATCCGAGGTATGGCAGGAACTTTAATTGCGGTTCCCATCGTTAACGTATACGGGTTTCTAACAAATATCCGTTATCTGCCTGATCGCAGAGACCTTAATCGAAGTTTCCCCGGTTCACCAACCGGGTCGCTAGCATCAAGGCTTGCCCATCTCTATATGGACGAAGTTGTCAGTAAGGCGACCCACGGTATCGACTTGCATACGGCGGCTATTCATCGCTCAAACTTTCCGCAAATTAGGTGCGATCTTGCCAATCCAGATGTCCGAAAAATGGCACTCAGCTTTGGCGTTCCCGTTGTCCTGAATGCGGCTCAGCGTGATGGCTCGCTCCGTAAGGCTGCTATTGGAGTCGGGGTCCCATTTCTTGTTTACGAAGCCGGAGAAGCGTTACGCTTCGACGAGGTCGCCATTCGGGCTGGTGTCCAAGGCATAATACGGGTTATGGGCGACTTGGGTATGATCCGTCAACGTCGCCGCGACGAAGCTCCGGTTGACCCGGTCATTTCGCGAAGTAGTGTTTGGGTGCGGGCCTCTGAAGGCGGCATTTTCCTTGCCCGGGCCAAGCTAGGTGCCAGGGTTTTTATAGGCAATCGCCTTGGTACAATTGCCAGTCCATTTGGCGATATCGAATTCCCGATTGAATGTCCCACTAATGGGATCGTGATCGGACGAAATAACCTGCCCAATGTTAATCAAGGCGATGGAATTTATAATATAGCCCGTGTCGATGACCCGGAAGCCGCTGCTGAAGCTGTTGAAATCTTTCAGGACGATTGGGAACAAGGCGAATAGTTCATCAAGTGAGCAAAATCTAATACCGGGTGTTGTGGTTGCGCGAGGAGAGGAATATGGAACCAGTAGATGAAGCCGATCCCTGGGATCGTTTGCTCGAGTTGGCCGAGGCAGGCGATGAAGCCGAGTTGGGGCGCTTTTTCAGTTCGCTCGAGCCGAGCGAGGCGGTGCGCGCCATATTGCGCCTCGAACCGGATCATCAGGAAATGGTGCTGACCGGCCTAAACCCGTCGGATGCCGCCGACCTGATTGAGGATTTACCAGACGAACAAGCCGCAGACATTATCGAAAGCATGGAACCTGTAGACGCTGCCGAAATCGTCATGGAAATGCAAAGTGACGAACAGGCAGACTTGATCGCCGATTTGAACGATGAAGACGCCGAAGCCATTCTCCAGGAAATGAAGCCCGAGGAGGCGGACGAGGCACGCAGTCTAGCTAGTTATGCCGATAATGTTGCCGGCGGCCTCATGATTACCGAGTATTTTCGTTTCGAGGAAAGCGTATCTGTCGGCGATGCGATGGATGAAATCCAAACCCGCTCCGAGGAATTGGATGAGTATTTCTCGCGATATGCCTACGTCGTTTCGGGGTGGGGACGGTTGGTTGGTGTGCTGGAGGTCCGCGATCTTGTGCTTTGCCCCCGCGAAAAGCCGATTGCCGATATCATGGCGCCTTCGTTGTTTGCCAAGGCCCAGGCGCCACTCGACGAATTGAAGAATTTCTTCGAAAATCGGGAATTTGCGGCTGTGCCTATCGTCGATACTCATGGTCGGCTCGTGGGTGTCGTTCGCAGCACATCTGTCCAAAGCGCGCTTGCCAAACGGTCGGAACAGGAAATGATGAGGATGTATGGTATCGTCGGCGGCGATGAAATCCGGAATTTGCCGACACTCACACGGTCGCGTCGCCGGTTGTCGTGGTTGAGTGTGAATATAGTGCTGAATATCGCGGCGGCCAGTGTGATCGCCCTATATATTGATACGCTCGGCGCCGTCATCGCGTTAGCGGTATTCCTGCCAATCATATCGGATATGAGTGGCTGTTCAGGAAACCAAGCAGTTGCCGTCAGTATGCGCGAATTGTCACTCGGCATCGTAAAACCGTTTGAGGTGTTTCGTGTTTGGCTAAAGGAAATCTCCGTTGGCGCGCTGAATGGGATTGCTCTCGGGCTGATCCTAGGGTTCGTCGCCTGGGCATGGAAAGGAAATCCATATCTTGGACTAGTAATTGGCGGCGCGCTGATGGTTAACACACTTGTCGCAGTATCGATCGGAGGCACCGTCCCGCTACTGCTTAAACGGTTCGGTGTTGATCCTGCCGTGGCATCCGGACCGATTTTAACAACCGTCACCGATATCTGCGGCTTCTTCTTGGTATTATCCTTTGCAACTATGCTTTTACCCAAGTTGCTGTAGACGGTCGAAATCCTAAATTAATCTAGTTGGCGCCTTCATACCAC
>JABMOP010000228.1 GCA_013204125.1 Rhodospirillales bacterium
ACGGTGAAAAACGCCTCAACTCTAAGAATAAGAATATGAAAACAATTAGGGATACAAATACATGACTCAATTCAGTCAGCCCAAAACGTAATCTGGTTGAAGGATTTATGTGTTCCGGTTCCGCCAAATGAGATTAGGAAGCCGTCCGGAGTGCGAGAGAGGTTCACCAAAAAACTGATCCCAAGCATTCGAAATACATTGACCAAGGTAAAATCCATAACAATTTTGTGGAATAGGGCACCCGAGGCCACCGTACCTGCTAAATGCGGTGACAATCATGAACATCGATTTAGCGCGTACTTTCATCGCGGTCGTTGAGTCCGGAAGTTTTGCACGCGTCGGCAAGCACGAGGAAATAACTCAGTCCGCGGTCAGCATGCGCATCAAAGCGCTTGAGGATGGCCTAGGTAAAACTCTGTTCGACCGTGGCAAGGCAGGGGCCGTTTTGACGCCGTCCGGCATTCAATTCCAGAAGCACGCCCTCACCTTTCTCCGGGTCTGGGAGCAAGCGCGCATTGAGGCTTCCCTACCCGAAGATTTTCGCGCGGCAATTTTCAATCGGAGCCCAGTACGGTTTGTGGGACGGTTTTCTACTCGAATGGATGGCTCGAATGCGCGATACCGCGCCCGCCATTGCGGTCAGGGCGCAGTACGGTACTTCCGAAATGTTGATGCAAGGATGGGTCGCCGGATCACTTGACTTAGGCATCATGTACGCGCCGCAAATCCGGCCCGGTCTCCAGGTCGAGATGCTATTTGAAGAAGAACTGGTGCTTGTAACCAGTAAAATTGCCCGCAGAAGGCGCCGGGCAATAACTATATCTACGTCGATTGGGGACCAGAGTTTCAGGCCGGCCACGGTCCGAATTTTCCCAACATTTCGATGCCGGCGGTCCATATGGAGCTTGGATCCGTCGGCCTAAACTATCTCTTGGCGAACCGCGCTTCGGGTTATTTTCCAAAGCGGTTGGTCGCGCCGCACCTGGCCGGGGGTGCGCTTAAAATCGCGCCCAAAACCCCAGTGTTTCACTATCCCGCACACGTGGTTTATTCAAACGATGCACACCCCGACCTGCTGGCGCCAATCCTCAAGAACTTGAGGAAAATTGTCGTCGACCAAAACCTCAATTGGCCGCCGCCGAAGTTAACCTGACACAGCCGCGATGAGACTGGTCGGCAAGATTCCATTGCCTCGCTGCCTGATGCCCCTTAGGGCCCAACAGATATCCGGATTTCATCTGTCGGTTCTCTTACGACCTGACCGATCTATTTTATGGCAATACTGCAACCACTGGTGCCGACAGGGCCAAGTCCAGATGCAAACCTCGCCGCGCCTGCGTGAATACCAAGTCGTGCTCCTTATCGGATCGGGTCTGGTTGGGGTTTTCGCCTGCGCCATCCTTTGGGAATTCGTCCTCGAAGCCTTTTTCCAACCGATCGGACGAAGATCGACATATGAGCCGGTGCCGGCGCATTGGGGAAGCGTGTTCGGCTCGACTGTATTTGCCGCGATTGGCTTGATTTTCCCCGCGGTGCTAATCCGTCGATGGCTTCGTCGGCGCAATCTGGCCGAAGCTGCCTTACGCGATTATGCGGATATGGCGTCGGATTGGCTCTGGGAGAGCGATGAATTCCACCGTTTCGCCCGCTTTTCGCAGGATGTCGGCCAATTTAACCCCGATGCGAAGGGAAGAATTCTCAATATAACGCGGTTCGACCGGCGTCATCCGACGGACCTCGATGACGAAAAATGGCGCCGACACCGTGAGGATTTGGATGCACATCGGCCGTTCAAGAACTTCGAATACCCGGTTGAAGTTGCCGATGGGTCGATACATCACATTCGGGTCAACGGCCGGCCAATATTTTCCGGTGACGGCGCATTTATCGGGTACCGGGGCACAGGTACCGACATTACCGGCCAAGTCCTGGCTCTATCCGAGATGGAGCGCGGCGAAGAGGAATTCCGTGCGCTCCTGGATTCGGCGCCCGACTCGATGGTTATCACGGACGCCGACGGGGCGATCGTGCACATCAATGGCCAAACGGAAGCGATGTTCGGCTATGACCGCGATGAGCTTCTCGGAAAACCGATCGAAGAGCTGGTGCCGGAGCGCTTCCGGAATCGTCATATCGGGCATCATGCAAACTTTATTTCAGAGCCGACGATCCGTTCCATGGGTACGGGAACGGAGCTATTCGGGCGCAGCAAAGACGGCCGGGAGATCCCGGTTGAGATCAGCCTGAGCGCAATCCGAACGTCCAAGCGGCGGCTGGTCGCCGCGGCGGTCCGCGACATCACTGATCGAAAGCGGGATGAAGAAAGAACCCGGGCGTTGATTGCCGAAAAGGATCGTGAGGCGCAGACAAGGTTGCGGGCTGAAACGGCCTTACGTGATTACGCGGAAATGGCGTCGGACTGGTTGTGGGAGACAGATGAAGAACACCGCTTCAAAAACTTTTCGGCGGAAGCGGATCTGGTCGATGCTGATTCCAGTAGTGCCAATATCGGAACAACCCGCTTCGACAGACGCTTGCCGATGGACCAAGAC
>JABMOP010000229.1 GCA_013204125.1 Rhodospirillales bacterium
CGATACCACCGGCAATATGGCATTGCGCAGCGCATGTTTAAGAACCACGGTGCGTGCCGGAAGCCCCTTGGCGTAGGCGGTGCGGATGTAATCAGACTGCATCACTTCGACCATGCCGGTGCGCGTCAGGCGCATAATTTGCGGCAGGGTCGAAAGCGCAATCGTGATGGTCGGCATGACGAAATGGGCGAACGTATCCTGCCCGGATATGGGCAGCCATCGAAGCGCCACGCCGAATAACAATATCAACATCAAACCCAGCCAGAAATTGGGGATCGCTTGGCCGAACACCGCAAGCACAAGCGATGCCCGGTCTATGGCCGAGTTCTGGTTAACGGCCGCTATGATCCCCAACGGTAGGGCCACAATTATCCCAAGGGCCAGCGACAGGATCGCTAATTTGGCGGTCGTCGGCACGGCGCCTTTCAAAATGCCGTACACCGGCTCGTTGGAGAAGATGGATTGTCCGAGATCGCCGGTTAGGGCGCCGCCCGCCCAATCGAAATATTGGACATAAAGCGGTCGGTCGAGCCCATAAGTCTTGGCGACCTGCGCAATTTCTTCTTCGGTGGCATCATCGCCCGCCAGTTCTGCTGCAAGATCGCCCGATAGGCGGAGCAAGCTGAAAGCGATGACCGATACGGTGATGGTCACCAATATCGAAATAAACAGACGGTTGACGAGATAATTTAACATTACTTCAGATGCCTCTCCGCTGGTCTCTTTTATTTATTTTATGGGCCAATAATACCCCATCGGGCAAGGGTCATTCAAGGGCCATTGAACCAATCAACGAGGCTACCACAAAAATCAGGGTAAGTAAGGCTGAATAACGCCCCGGTGTTGTGAGGATGGCGGGACCGGTTTACCTTGGAAATCGGTAATAAATTCGAGGAGCGGGGCACAATGACCGTAATTGCATTTATCGGTTTCGGCGAAGCCGGCGGGCTATTGGCGGCGGGGCTTTTGAAGGCCGGCACCGAAGTCTGCGCGGCCTATGATATTTTGATCGACGATGCCAAAACCTCGGCGGCGCTCAAAGCCAAGGCCGAAAAGACGGGCGTCACCGCTTCGCCAAATGCCAAAGAGGCCGTTACCGGCGCCGATATCATCATTTCGGCGGTGGTCTCGGACCAAACTCTGGTGGCGGCGAAAAATGTCGGCCCGCATTTGTCGGCGGGGCAATACTATTTGGACATGAATTCAACCTCGCCCAAGGTCAAACGCGAAGCAGCGGAGGTGATCGAGCAATCCGGCGCGTATTATGTCGAGGCCGCGGTCATGGATCTGGTGCCGCCGCATGGGCTTCGTGTTCCGATGCTGCTCGCCGGGGAAAAAGCGGTGGCGCTGAGCATTATCCTGTCGGAACACGGTATGGATACGACCGCCATCGGGGATAACATCGGCGATGCGTCGGCGGTAAAAATGGTGCGCAGCGTCTTTATGAAAGGCTTCACGGCGATCTTGCTGGAATGTCTGGTTGCCGCCAACCGGCTGGGCGCGGAAGAGCCGATCTTGGATAGCTTGCAAGTCTCGTTCCCCGACCTGGATTGGCGCGCCGTCGCCAATTACTACGCGCCGCGCCTGGTCAATCATGCCAAACGCCAAGCCGCCGAAATGCATGAAGTCGCCGATACGCTCCGCGAATTAGGGGTCGAGCCAATGACCGCGTTATCATCCGCCGCGCGGCTCGGCTGGCTCGCCGATATGGAATTGGCGAACAAGCTGGACGAAATCCCGGAAACCTATGCCGCGCTTCTTCAAGCTATCCGAAACAATGAGTAAAACCACAAGCTCCCTGATTGTCGGTCTCGCCAAACTATTGACGTTTCCGATGAAGCCTTACCGGCGGCGGGACACTCTCGGTTTGGCCTCCGAAGGGCTGGTCCAAAATTATTCAATGGCGGTGCCGACGGGCGACATTTTATTCGAATCCCGAACGGCGCGATCAATGCACGACGCCAACTCCATTACCCATGGCGAGCCGGAAACCATTCGTTGGATCGACGGTCTCCAGGAAGGATCGACGCTTTGGGATATCGGTGCGAATGTCGGCGTCTATTCGCTTTACGCCGCCTATGTGCGGCGCTTGGCGGTCATGGCGTTCGAGCCGGGAGCCGCCAATCACGCCGCCTTGTGCAGGAATATCGAAATCAACCGCCTCGATGAATTGATCCAGCCGCTCTGTTTGGCGTTCACCAATCAAACCTCTATCGACCATCTGTATCTGGCGAATACCGGCGCCGGACATTCCATGCATGGCTTCGGCCAGCCGCTATCGGCCCATGGCAAAATTGATTACCAGTACCGGCAAAGCGTAACCGGATACTCGATTGATGAGTTTTGTAAGATTTTTATTCCGAAATTTCCGGACTATGTGAAATTGGACGTCGATGGTATCGAATTAAACATAATCGAAGGCGGAGAAAACACCCTCCGCGATCATGTAAAATCGATCATCGTAGAGATCGAAGAAGACAATCTCGCAAGCAAAGGCGACGATATATATCGGCTTTTAAAGGGCCTCGGATTTCATGAGCGCCGATCCGAAAACCTCAGCTTGCGAAATGTAATTTTTGACAAATAAAGGACCACTTTCGGACACTCCCATCGTCCTTAAACCACCTCGTCTTCGATGGGGTTGCTTAAAATTCCGACCCCTTGGACTTCCACCTCGACCACATCTCCGGGTTTTAGCCAGATCGGCGGGTCGAAGCGGGCGCCGGCGCCGGTCGGCGTGCCGGAGGCGATCACGTCGCCGGGGTTGAGTTGGTAGAATTTCGAAAGATAAGAGAGGATATAGGCGAAATCGAACAGGATGTTCTGGGTCGTGTCCTTTTGCCGCACCTCGCCGTTGACGCGGGTTTCCAGCGCAATATTGTTGAAATCGGCAAATTCGTCTTCGGTCACCATCCACGGGCCCCAGGCGCCGGAATTGGCAAAATTCTTGCCTTGGGTGACGTTAAAGGTGCCGTGGCGCAGCCAATCTCTGATCGTGCCTTCATTTAGGCAGGACAGCCCGGCGATGTGGTCTCTGATATTTTCAGGCGCAATGCGGCGGCCTTGTTTGCCGATGACGATGGCAATTTCGCCTTCATAGTCCAATTGGTCCGATTCCGGCGGGCGCATGAGGGGCTGTCCATGCGCCGTCAACGAGCCCGGCCAGCGCACGAAAACACTGGGATAGGCGGGCTTGTCGGGCACTTTATCGTTTTCGTATTCGGCGGCGCGGTCGCCGTAATTGACGCCGATGCAGATAATTTTTTCAGGACCGGGTATGGGGCGGAGAAGGGTCACGTCGGCAAGCGCGAAATCGGCATCGGCATTGGCGGCGACGTCTTTGGCCTCGTCCAGCTTGCCGGCGCGCAAGATGCCGATCAGGCGGCCATGCGCGGTTAGTTTCCTGGCGCCGAGATCGACAATGGTCTCAGATCCGGCTTCGCCCATCACCGCGCCGAAGCTTTCCTTGCCGTCTTTTTCGAATGTCGCAAATTTCATAGCTGATTTCTTCCCTTTTCTTGCCGCTGCCCGGCGCGCCGAGTATGCTCTTAAAAAATTCGAAGTGGAGGAGACGCTAAATGCCGGTTGATGTCAAAGGCGTCAATGCGCAAGCTCACTAAGGGGGTCAGATCATGTCGCTCTATTACTTGCAAAAAGTCTTGTACGAATTGAACCGCGATGCCCATGTGCGCGAACGCTATGAGGCGGATTTCGATGATCTGTTGCGGGATTATGACTTAACCGATGAGGAAAAGCGCGCGCTGACCGAGCCCGATATCGGGCTTCTTTACGTGCTTGGCGTCAACGGTCAGTTGTTGATGCATTTTGCCGCGCTTTGCGGTCTGGAATGGGAAGAATATAAAGATGCCATGCGCGGCGGCATTAGAAAACACGGGCAAGTGCGCGCCGGTCTCTATGCGATGGTGGATGATAAAAATTATGCGTAAAAAATCTTGCGCAAAAATCCCTCGCCCCGAAATGGGGCTCAGTGTACTTTTACGCAGCTCGTAAGGAGAGATTGATGCCGTTGGTTTTCGCAGGCGCTTGTTCTCACGCGCCGGGTATTACGGGCCGCGCCGACCGCGCCGATCCCAAATTAAAAGATGAATTCTACGCCGCCTTCGACCGTATGCGCCAAGCCATGGAAGATGCGGGAACGGAAGTTCTGATCGTCATCGGCGCCGAACATTTCGCCAATTTCTTCATGAACAACATGCCCGCCTATTGCATCGGCATGGGTGATTATTACGAAGGCCCGATCGAAGATCCGGAATGGCTCGGTATCCAACCGATGAGGGCGCCCGGCAACCGCGATCTATCGGAGCGGCTGGTCAAATCGATGCTGCATGATTTCGATGTGGCCTACGCCGAAGAATGGAAATTCGATCACGGCATCATCGTGCCTCTGAATTTCCTCACCCCCAAGTACGATTTGGACGTCATCCCGGTGAACATCAATTGCCAGGGACCGCCCTTGACCCCGTTGCACCGGGCCTATGATTTCGGCCGGGCTCTGCGGCGCGCCTGTGACAGCGAACCCGAACGCATCGCCATTGTCGGCACCGGCGGTATTTCCCATTGGCCGGCGACACCGGATTCAGGGAAAATCGACGAAGACTGGGACCGCGCATTTTTGGATAAGTTTTTGGCTAACCGGCGGGACGATCTGATTGCCTATACGGACGCAGAAACATACCGCGACGCCGGCCAGGGCGGGTTCGAGATACGCACCTTCGTCGCCGTCGCCGGCGCCACCGAAGGCGCCACCGGTCAATTGTGGTTCTATGCGCCGATCCCTATATTTGCCGTCGGCTGTACGGTGGCGGTGATGAACGTAGAACAAGCGGCCGAACAAGCCGCAGAATAAATATCGTAAACAGGGGGCAGTAAATGAGCGACGTTACGGAATATGACTACATCATTGTCGGCGCCGGTTCGGCGGGCTGCGTGCTGGCCAACCGGTTAAGCGCCGATCCAAGCAACAAGGTTTTATTGCTGGAAGCCGGCAGGCGCGACCGTCATTTCTTTTTCCCCATTCCCCTGGCGATGCGTTTCGTGTCGCGCAATCCCAAAAATTTGTGGGGCTATAAGACCGAGCCCGAACCCAATTGCAACAACCGGGAAATTCCGATGCCGCGCGGCAAAGTGCTGGGCGGATCCTCCTCGATCAACGCCATGATCTATGCGCGCGGCCATCCCCAGGATTACGACCAATGGCGCCAATCGGGGCTCACCGGCTGGGGCTATGACGATGTTCTGCCCTATTTCAAGCGCTCCGAAGGCAGTTGGCGCGGCGGCGGGCAATACCATGGCGGCGACGGCGAATTGAAAG
>JABMOP010000230.1 GCA_013204125.1 Rhodospirillales bacterium
CTTCAAACACTAATTCATTCCTAAAATCTTGCGATCGGGGTTAATCGGGAGCGGCGTCGGCATCTAATTCAGAATCCAGTTTTTCGGGTTCAAAAATATCGAGATACGCCAGGACCAGATAATTGATCAGCGCAAGTGCGCTGCCACCCATGACGGTCCAGCGGGCGGGCCAGGACGGCACACGCAGCGCGCCTTCGCCTTCAAATTCGTTTTCAACCCAGGACATAACGCTTTCTTCCCAACCGCCGGTGACGATCATCAGGAAAAATGCGGCGCCGAGCAAATAGCCGATTGCCAGCAAAACGCGTTGAACCGGTTTTGGAAATCTAATTACCAAAAAATCAGCTTTGAGCATGGAGCGGCTGCGGATCGCGTAGCCGGCTTGCAAAAAAACAATTATGACAATTGAGGCGGTGACGATTTCAGCCGTGCCCTGAACCGGTTGGTCGAAAAGACTGCGCCCGATAATATCGGCCAAGATCAGAAAGGTCAGCCCAAATGCCCAAGCCGCGGCCGCGACCATTAAAAATTTTGATATTTTGTCACTGAGAGTAATGAGTGACACAATTTTCCCCTCTCGGAATTTCGCTAAAACTTCTTAGAAAAAATAAAAAATTACCGGCTGAAAGCAATAGATCGTTTCCAGCCGGTAATAATTTTAGTGCAACGCTCAAATATCGTTTTGAGCGTTATTTAACGACGTAACGTACCGGCCATTTATAGCCGACGTCTTCCGCAGCTTTCAGCGTTGCATTCAAGATCGCAATCGCCGGCAATCCTTCTTTTTCAAGAGTGTTGGCGTGTTGTTGTGGCCAGTGAGCTAATTTCTTAGCCCAGTCGAGGCGGACATCGGCAGGCAGATCGGTAACCGTAATATGTTCCCGGAGCCATGCCATATCTTTGTCGTAACCTGCTTTGTTAAAGACGCCGGTTTTAACTTCGTAACGAGCGGCGACTTCCATGACGATTGGTCTCACTTCTGCCGGCAGGCCTTTCCAGAAATGATTATTTGCGGTCAGACCGTGCCAAGTGATCGAGCCAAAGCCAATTTCCGTGTAAAATTTACCAACTTCATGAAGCTTGAAAACAGGACCCCAAGCGCTCGGAAACATGATGCCGCCTTCAGCAACACCGGTTTTGAGCTTATTGTACCAACCGGGCAGTCCATCAATCACAGGGACGATGCCAAGCCCAGCTTCTGTAATCCATTTGGCGTTTAGGCCAGCCATCAGAATTTTATGACCTTTAAGGTCCGACGTTTTTTCCCAGGCGAATTGGGTGCCGAGGTTATAGCCGCCGTCACCGATACGCGCGAGCAAGGTCTGGTTATACTTTTGAAATCTATTTCCAAGGCTAGGGAATTGTTCGTAGATTTTGCCTGCAATGGCGACGCTCTGGACCGGATCCATGGTGCCGAAGGGCAGCATAATCTGGAACGCATGCATTTTCAGTTTTGATGCTTCAAAGCAGTAGCAGTAACCGCCAATGTCAACGACGCCATTTTGAACGCCTTCCAACACGTCGAATACTTTGACGATCGAGCCCGAGTAACCTTCGATGAAGTTCACTTTGTGGCTGGTTTTGGCTTCGATGGCTTTCTTCAATTCGGGTTCGAAGAAATTTTTCATCAGGCCGGCATAGACGACAGTCGGCGGATGGCCCGACGCAATCCGGATATTGAGAGTCTTTGAATTTGCCGGCGCACTCAAGCTTAGCGCCGAGCCAACCGCGAAGGCCGCAGCTGAAAGGCCCAGTAGGGATTTAGGCAGTAATTTCATGACGATTTCTCCTCCTTGAAAATGGAAACATTTGTATGAATGAATTATTTTTTTAATGTCTTAGTAATTTAAAAGCTAACACATTTTAGGACATTGAAAAACAGTGTTTATTCGGAATTGCCGCTTTTGATCCTGCCTGCCACCAAGCGCACTTTGCGCGGCCCGGCAATCCACATGGCGGCGATAGAGATCACGCACATACCCATGGCAACGAGAAAGGCTTCAATGTAACCGTTCCAAATATCGAAGAAAAAGCCAGTGGCCCAGGGACCAAGCGCCGCGCCGGCGCCGCTGGCGGCGCCGATGACGCCGAAAATGATGCCGTAACGCTTACCGGCGAACAATTCGGCCGGCACCGCGCCGAATACCGATGCCAACCCGTAGCCTAAGAACCCTTGCGCGCCGACCATTGCATACATCAACCATTGAGACGGCCAAGTATCGAGTACGAACAAGCAGACATAGGTGAGGAAGAAACCCATTAGCGCCAGGCTCCACGCCCATTCGCGGCCGACCCGGTCGGAGAAATGGCCGATGGCGATTTGTCCGCCGATGCCGGTCAGCCCAACCAGGCCGAGGGCCAAGGCCGCCGTTTCTGCGCTGATACCGATGTCGATCAAATAGCGTGTCTGGTGCACCTGCACCGCATACCAAGCGTAAAGGCCGGATGAAAAAGACAGCATCAACCACCAGAATCTGGATGTTCTAATGGCGCGGGGGAGCGTCCATTCGGTCGCGGTCCAGGCGCGATCAACAATGCCGTCATCCAGCCTGGAAGGAGCGCCGCCGCTGGGCATTGGTGCCGCTGCGCCGTCGGGCCGGAGCCCCATATCTTCCGGCCGGTTGCGCTGAAAAAGGACGTTGAGCGGGATCAGTACTACCAAAATAACGACGGCGAGGATCCAGACGCTTTCGCGCCAGCCGATGGTCTGGATCGAATACTGCATCCACGGCAACATGATGATCGAGCCGATGCCGACGCCTGAAAATGCGATGCCTAGGGCAAGCCCGCGCCTTCGTTGAAACCAATTTGGAAGAAATAACGTATGGCCGATATAACTCATGAACACGGTGCCGCCGACCACAAGGGCGCCGAGGGTCAGATAGAAATGCCAGGGCAGCGTCGCAAAGGTTGAACCCATCAGACCGCAGGCGGTCAAGATCGCCCCCAGTGGCAGAACCAGCCGTGGGCCGAAGCGGTCCATCAAGGCGCCGATGATCGGCGTCATCAGGGTGGACGCGACAAAGCCGATGGAGAAAGTGGCGGCTATGGTGCCCCGGCTCCAGCCGAATTCATCCAGGATCGGTGGAAACAAAAGAGAGAATGACGTCCGCGTATTGACGCCGATGCCCATGGTGATGAAGCCAACCGCCACCACCACCCAGCCGTAATAGAACGGCAGGCGGGACGCTTTGCCGGGGGTGCCGGTCACTCTTTCATTCGGGATGAGGCATTGACCGTCGCATGTAAATTGCGGGCGAAATCGTTGACCGTCCGCATATCGTTATGAAAGGCGTTGCGGGCGAATTCCTTGACCGCCAGGACCGCCGGCATCGGCGCTTTCCTGAGTGCGGCGATCAATTTGTCGGCTTCTGCGTCTAAATCGGCCAACGGCACTACTTTGCTGACCAAGCCATAGGAGAGGGCGGTTTGAGCGTCGATTTCTTCGGTCGAATAGGTCATGAAGACGGCGGCTTTGCGGTGCAGCCGGTCAACCAACGAC
>JABMOP010000020.1 GCA_013204125.1 Rhodospirillales bacterium
ACGGATATATTGAAAATTGCGCGCGGCGATGTAAGGGAAGCTAATTTCATAGCCCTGCCTTACGCCCCCTTCGGCGGGAACAACCCTTGCGGTTTGAAAAACAAAACCGCGGCCATAAAAATATAAATCATCATCGAAGACAATGCCGGCCCGGCTGCCTCGGCCGCGTTCGACGGCAGGAACAAGAGCAACAACACATCCAAGAACGATCGGCCCATGGTATCAATCAAACCGGCGGCGATGGCGGCGATGAAGGCGCCGCGGATCGAGCCGATGCCGCCAATCACGATAACCACGAAGGCCAGGATCAGGACATTTTCTCCCATGCCCACTTCGGCCTGGGTAATCGGCGTTATAATCATCCCGGCAAAACCGGCCAGCATGGCGCCCAAACCAAAAATGATCGTGAACAGGACCGGAATATTCATACCTAACGCGCCGGCCATTTCGCGGTTGGACGCGCCGGCCCTGATCTGCATACCGATGCGGGTTTTAGAGACGAGCAGGTAAAGTCCCAAGGCAATCATTAACCCGGCGGCGATAATGAGAATGCGGTAGATCGGATAATCGATACCGAAGGGAAGCCGGACGCTGGCATCCAAGATACTCGGCAGAGGAATTGTGCGGCCTTCGGGGCCCCAGAGCATCAATGTTGCTTCGTTAAAAAACAGAATCAGCCCAAACGTGGCGAGCACATGGTCCAGGTGATCCCGCCGGTAGAGCGTCCTAAGCGCCACCACTTCCAGAACAATACCGAGAACAAGCATCGCCAGCAACGCCAAGGCAACGCCGCCAAGGAACGATCCTGTCAATTCGGTGAAGGTCGCAGCGAAGTAGCCGCCCAGCATATAGAGCGAGCCATGCGCCAAATTGACCAGATCCATGATGCCGAACACCAAGGTTAGGCCGGCCGCCAGCAGAAAGAGGATGATCCCCAGCTGAAAGCCATTCAGAAATTGTTCGGCAAACAGGGCCAAATTCATGAGGCTGCCGCAATAATTATTGGATTAAGTAATTGAAAAGGAAACGGGGATGCCGGGGCATCCCCGCGCCTCAATTCAATACCGACGATTAAAGCTTACACAGTTTGGCATAAACGTCCTGATGATTGGCAAGGACCACGCCGCGCGATGCGGTTGTCCATTTACCATCACTGTCGGCCACAACTTCACGCGCGTAGAAGTTCTGGATCGGAAAATGGTTTGGGCCCATCTTGAAATTGCCGCGCACCGACGGGAAATCGGCTTTTTCAAGGGCGGCGCGCATGCCGGCCGTATTGCCGATATTGCCCTTCACCGCTTCGACCGCCGCCTTGATATAAAAGATGGTGTCGTAGCTTTGCGCCGCATAGAAGGATGGGTACGATCCGTACTTCGCCTTAAATGCGCTGACGAAACGCTCGTTCTGCGCATTTTTCAGATCAGGCACCCAGAACTGAGTCATCAAGGTTCCAAGCGCGCTTTTCATACCAGCTTTTTGCAAACGCGGCAGGCTCAGCGAATCCAGAGTGAACACCGAATAAAGCGGGATTTTTCCGGTCAACCCGGCTTGCTGGTACTGCTTCAAAAATGCCGGGCCGTGGCCGCCGGGATAGAAGATGAAGACGCCATCAGGTTTGGCAGCTTTTACCTTGGTCAATTCCGCCGACCAGTCTTTTTGCGCCGGCCAAGCGGTCATGTCCCTGCCCACGATCTTACCTTTAAAAGTGCGCGTCGCGCCGGCAACCATATCTTTGCCCGCACTGTAGTTCGGTGCAATGACGTAGAGCGATTTGACGCCCTTTTGATTGAGCAATTCACCCATCGCCATCGGGGTTTGGTCGTTCTGCCACGCGATGTTGAAAAAGTTCTTATTGCATTGCTTGCCCGCCAACTGCGACGGACCGGCGTTGGAACTGATCAATATTTTACCGGCATCCAAAACTGTGTTTTTAGAAGCCAACAATACGTGCGACCAGATATAACCGGCGACCAAATCCACCCGGTCTAGTTTTATAAGCTTCTCGGTCTTTTGCTTGCCTTTTTGGGGATTGAATTCGTCGTCGGCAAAAACGATTTCAACGCTTTTCCCGGCCATCTTGCCACCGATATGTTCCATCGCCAGATTAACCGCGTTGCGCATGTCTTTACCGATGACAGCGGCAGGCGTGGTCAAGGTGGTCACAAAACCGATCTTGATATCTTGGGCCTGAATCGGTGCAGCCGCGAACGCGAGAACCGGCGTCAATAGTGCTATTTTTTTGAACATAGGCTTCCTCCCAGAGTTCAATGGATTAACAAATATATACTCAGTTTAGGGGAGCGCCAATGATTGCACGATCACCCCCCTCTTTTATCGCTCTTATGGTACGAAATTCAGGGTTCCAACGCAATTGCTGTTGATCGGGCTTAGATAAACGCCGCCGCCAGGGTGGCGAGACCGCCAAAAACTTCGGCAACGGCGCCGGCCAAGCCATAGGGCCTTTCGTAGGCGGCGCGGGGCCCGATCACGGACCCAGCTAGGCTCGCCACGGTCTTCGCCACATATACAGCGCAAAACATGGTTGCGAGAATAATCAACGGCAAGCCAGGAAGAAGAGCCAGCCAAAACGCAGGCCCCATCCTGGGCCCACCGAGCGGTGCGCCGCCGAGCGGCGGTAAAATC
>JABMOP010000231.1 GCA_013204125.1 Rhodospirillales bacterium
CAATTTGTGTGTTTCTTGGGGCCTGCGCTTCGGAAATTTCAGATGGCCGCGTGGATGAAAATGGAGGAAAAACGGCGGGATACGCCCAAATTATGCGCGTTGCCAAGATAACCCGAGCTGGCGGCGACACTGCGTCTGCGGTCAATCTTTATCAGCGCGCCCATGCTTTAAATCCCTATACCATAGAACCATTGCTGCAATTAGGTTCAACGCTGACCGCCGGCGGGGACCTGGAAGGCGCGACAGCGGCCTACCGCAAAGCCGTCGAAGTGAATGGTAAAAACACGACCGCGCGGCGTAGATATGGTGAGGCATTAATTAGCATCGGCCGGGCTGATCTGGCTATTTCCGAGTTTGAAACTGCACGCGACATCGATCCCACAGATATCGAAGCCCATAACGGTCTCGGCGTTTCCTATATTTTGGCAGGAGAATTCGAAAAGGCCGGCAATATATTCGTCAGCGGCATCGAGCGAGCGCCAGATCACATGCCGACCAATAATAATTTGGCGCTTACTCTCGCGCTCAAAGGCAAATACACCGAATCCCTAAAAATTATGGAACAATTGCTGAAACACCCGAAGGCAACCAAGACCAATTGGCATAATTACGCCTTGGTTCTCGGTATGGCGGGGCGGGCAGAAGACGCGGCGAAAATACTTAAACGCGATTTAAGTGAAACGGAAATCGAAAACAATTTGAAATTCTACCGCTCTTTACCGAAGTTAACGGGCCCGGAACGCGCGGCACGCATTTTCGGATTGCCAGCCCAAAATTAAGGCGCCGAGGCAGCAGGAATGCTGGAAATACATACCGAAAATTCGGTCGAAGACGAAACCATTCAAAATGACGATGACGCATTATATTGTTCCGCGTGCGGACATTTTATAACGCGGGTGCGTTGGCGCATCAGTCGCCGCGGCGACCATGAACATACGGTATTCAATCAAGCAGGGTTGCTGTTTCGCATTGCTTGTTATGCAGATGCACCAGGCATTACCATTGCCGGTCAACCGTCTGATGAATTCACTTGGTTTCCAGGTTATGATTGGACCATCTCGTGCTGCGCTAATTGCTCCCGGCATATGGGATGGAAATTTACCGGCGAGGACGTTTTTTTCGGGTTGATCGCATCTAATTTAAAGGCGCCTCTAAATTAAGGCGGCGGAGGGCCACCCCCAAAGCAACCCTCCGCCTATGAATGCAGCAGCGGATCCCGCAATGCCGCCACATTCAAAATTCGTAAATTAATGCATTATTGAAATGGGCTGATTTCCTAAATTCATTTGTTTTAAAATCCGCTAAGTGCATCGATGGCTCGAAAGGCCGCCGGCCCCAAAAGCACGATGAATAACGTCGGCAATATGAAAACAATCATCGGCACCGTCAGGGTAGCCGGCAGCTTTGCGGCTTTTTCTTCCGCTTTGAGCATTCGTTCATCTCGAAATTCCGCCGATAATACGCGAAGTGAATTTGCTAGCGGCGTTCCGTATTTTTCAGTCTGGACCAGGGTATTGACGACACCACGCAGTGCCGGAAGCTGGGTTCTTTCCAACAAATTATCCAGTGCAGAACGGCGTTCCGGCAGGAAACCCAATTCCATTGCCGTCAAATTCAATTCTTCAGCAAATTCCGGCGAGGCGCTGCCCATTTCACGCGATACCCGAACCAGGGCTGCATCCAGGCCTAAGCCGGCTTCGACGCAAATTACCAGGAGATCGAGCGAATCTGGCAAAGCGCGCTGCATGGATTTGCGCCTTTTGCCGGCACGGAAGCGCACGAACCAATCGGGCATAAATAGGCCAGCGGTAGTCGATGCGACGACAATCAACAACCGTACCATCGGCTGCATCTCACCAAGGGCCAGCGGGAACATGGCAATAGCCGCAGCCACCAATAACAATACCGGCAACGTGGCTTTAACGAAAATGTAGGCGACCAGCGCGTCGTTTGATCGCCAACCAGCTTTGGTCAGGCTTTTCTCCGCTTCGGCGGCGAAATTTCCGCGCACCGAGTAAAGGCGCCCGATTACGCTGCGCATAAGAGTCATGGCCTGTTCGGGTTTCTGTCTCCGTTTTGGCCCCATCAGACCGCTTTTTAGACCGGCGCGCCGGTTTGCCAGGGCACGGGCACGGATGCGCATTGGGTTTTTGGCGATCAGCCCATACCAAACAGCCAACATACCAAGAAGCGCGGCAGTGAACGCCAAAATCGCAAAGGCGTCTTCAGCCGATAATCCGGCGGGAAGTATTTCGGTAAAACTCATGGCTCGAACTTCACCATTTTGAACATGATCCCGACGCCGGTCAGAAGCGACGCGACGCCGATGGCAACCAGCGTATGGCCGCGAGGATCGCGGAATAAAGCCATCGCGTAGTCGTAATTAAGCACCATCAGAATGGCGAGCATGAGGAACGGCAAGGATCCCAAAATATACGCACTGGCGCGCGCTTCAGAGGACATCGCCTTGACCTTTTTCTTCATCTGCTTACGTTTCCGCAGGATCTCCGAGAGGTTTGAAAGGGTCTCGGCCAAATTACCGCCTGTTTCCCGCTGTACGTTTAGGGTGGTGACGAAGAAATTAAAATCGGCCGTGTTGAGCCGCTTTGCAGTCGCCCATAATGCATCATCGAGTGACTGACCAAGACGGATGGAATCGGAAATGCTGCGAAATTCAACTCCAACCGGGTCAATCATTTCGGTGCCTATAGAAGTGATGCCTTCTGAAACCGGGAGTCCCGATTTCAGACCACGCACCATCAAATCGATGGCATCGGGGAAGAGGTTTGTAAATTTATTCCGCCGCCGCTCCGCCATTCTACCGACCAGCCAGTGGGGTATGATCAATCCCGCGGCCAGACCGCCCAATAGTGCGGTCGGCAGGGGGAGCCCCGCGGCGGCTGTGGCAACAATAACAGCCACCAGCGCAATCACGAGGCTCCCGGCGACGTACCCCCCAATGGATATGCGCCGGCCCGTGCGATCAAGGCGCGTCCTTAGGACATCCGGGTTCGGCAAAATGCGCCGCACCATTTCTTCCAGCACCGGAAACCGCTTCGGATCGAGACGGCGCAGTTCGCCGTGATCTGCCGAACTCTCGATGGGGCCTCGTTCCAATCTGAGGGTCAGTTTCTGGGCACGATTATGAACCATGCGCCGACGGGCGCCCAAAACGGTCACAGTACCGAAAACGGCCAAGAGAAGCGTTATCGCCGTACCAGAAAACAGTATGACTTCCGCCAAGGTCATTAGAGCGTTGCCTCCAGCAAGGCTTGTTCCAAGCCAAAATAGGAAGCCCGTTCGGAGAAGATGGGCCGCAGACCGGCTTTATTAAAATCACCGATCAAATTGCCGTCGGCGTCTTCGCCGGTGAACTGGTAGGAGAATAGGTCTTGCGTCGTAATAACCTGGCCTTCCATCCCGGCCACTTCGGTTATTTGCACAATACGGCGCACGCCATCGCGCATACGGCTGATTTGAACAATCATATCAAGCGCACCGGCAATTTGCGAGCGCACGGCTTCATTGGGAAGTTTAGCGCCGGACATGGCGACCATGTTTTCCAAACGCGTCAACGCTTCGCGCGGATTGTTAGCATGGATAGTGCCAAGTGATCCGTCGTGCCCGGTATTCATGGCTTGAAGCATATCAAGCGCTTCACCAGCGCGGATTTCACCCAAAATGATCCGGTCTGGACGCATACGCAGCGCGTTCTTGACCAACTCGGTCTGGGTAATTTCGCCTTCGCCTTCCAAATTCGGTGGCCGGGTCTCCAAGCGCACAACATGGGGTTGCTGAAGTTGTAACTCGGCGGCGTCTTCGATGGTAACAACGCGTTCGCCGTGATCAATCATCTGCGATAACGCATTCAAAAGCGTTGTTTTGCCCGACCCGGTACCGCCTGAAATCAAAATATTCAACCGGCAGCGGGCGGCAATTTTTAGTGTCTTCGACATCGCCTCGGACAAATTGTTTTGGCCCGCCATGACGTCGAGAGTGATTTTTTTCTCGGAAAATTTACGGATCGAGATGGTCGGCCCATCAATCGCCAATGGTGGAACGATGATATTAACGCGCGATCCATCGGCCAACCGCGCATCGACAAGGGGTGTTGTCTCATCGATACGGCGCCCAACGGCGGAAACAATACGTTGCGCGATATTCATGACATGGGCGTTGTCGCGAAATTTGACGTCCGTAATGACAAGCTTGCCGGCGCGTTCCACGTAAACCTGATTTGGCCCGTTTACCAAAATATCGCTGATCGTCTCGTCGGAGAGCAGCGGCTCCAACGGTCCGAGACCTAACATGTCGTTGAGTAAGGCGGTAATGAGATTGCGCTGTTCTGCCAAATTGAGCTGAATTTTTTCCTCGACGAGGATTTCGGTGACGATATCGCCAATTTTTTCCGCTAATTCAGCGCGCGGCATTTCGCTGGCTTTGGCAACGTCTATCCGATCTAGAAGCAACGGTTGAACGCTTTCCTTAGCCTTCTCTATCGGATTATTTTTCAGCGAATGTTTGTCGCCCGGTAACGGGTCAAGCGGGCCCCTCAATTTGGTATTAATTAATACGGTGGCTGCGTCGCGAACTTCATGTTCGTCTAATTGCAAATCTCCATCGACGACCGCTTTGGTAACAATATTTTCGATTTGCCGTGCAAAATTTCCGCGATCGAGTTGTTGAATTTCGTCATCGGTAAATTTAGCTTCGATGACGGGTTCCGATAC
>JABMOP010000232.1 GCA_013204125.1 Rhodospirillales bacterium
AAATCCTTGGGAACATGCGCAACCTGAACAATTCAGAGAAACCGGTTTTAGGTTATTTCATCGTTGCAGGGGTTAACGAAAAACGGGTTTTCGTAAACCGCCCCGCCTTAACTTTTTATTATGGTATATGTCCTCCTGATTTTGAATCGTTGAGATGGATTGAATTTGAACCAGAGAGCAGTTGGCCCATTTATATTGACGACGGACAAGAAATTATTCCACCACTCAAGTGACTGAAATTATTAACCAATATTTTGCCCCATGGCGAATTTTTGCGCTGGCCCTTTTTTTTCTTTTGCCAATGTCAATCTTCGCGCACAAGGGGATCGCGGCAATCCTGATCGTTGCTGGTTTCGCCGCCGCCGCCGGGTTGCTGCGTCAGAAAAATGCGGCCTTTTCGATCGGCGCAATCGGTTGGATTTTGCTGGGCTTTGTCCTGTATTCCGGCGTGAGCGCTCTTTGGTCACTCACGCCGGAAAGGACCCTAAGTACGGCGGCGTCGCTGCTGGGGACATTCGCCGCCGGATATTTTGCCATCAAATATATGCGAACTTTGGATTTTGAGACCAGACGAAAGCTGGAAACCGCTGTAATTGCCGGCGGAATATTGGGGTACGGGTGGTTGACCGTGGAGCTGGCAACCCAAGGGTATATGAGTAGCTTTGTTTACATGCTAACCGACATTCATATCGTTCCAAATCGGTACTACGTTTCTGTTAAACCGGCAATATCGGTCGCAGTTCTATATTTTTTACCGTGGATCTTGCTGATTTACCAAAGGAGCTCTCTAAAGATATCGCTCTTAGTAGCCATTCCAATCGTGCTAACCTTTATTTTTAGCGGCGCAATGACCCCCGCGTTGGCACTAGTGGCCACGCTTGTCGTCTTCCCGATCGTCCACCACTTTAAATCGAAAATATTGCCGTTTGCCTTGGGAGGAATTGTCATCGTCGTGGCGATTATGCCAATTGTTTCGTCCGCGTTGCCGGACCCCTTGAAATCGGGAAAGGGTATTGAATTCCTTTCCCATTCGATGGCTCACCGTATCGTAATCTGGAAAAACACTGTTGGGTATATCACCAAGAAACCTATTTTGGGTCATGGATTTGATACATCTCGGGCCCTTTCTAGTCAGAAGGACATCAAAAAAATTATATTTTTCCCCGATATCGAGGACCTGAAATGGCCAATATTGACCGAACCCATTCCTTTGCATCCTCATAACATGGTTTTGCAGGTGTGGCTGGAAACTGGATTTTTAGGCGCGGTTGGTCTTGTGCTATTTTTGTCGGCACTTGTTCGTGCGGTCTTCCGCAATTTTCTGAATTCGAGAGATAGCGCCGCAACATTTGGAATCGCTTCCGGTGCGTTTCTAATGGCCGGATTAAGTTTCGGAGCTTGGCAGAGTTGGTGGCTCGCAACCTTATTCCTTATTGCGGTGGTCTGCGCCGCGGTCTTTCCGACGTTGCCGCTAGAAACGCCCAAGGACGAAAACAAAACTATTTAATCAATCCTAAGTCCTTAATTCGGTCAAAAAACCAAGTGAGAAACTGTTGTTTGGAGTTTGGCGCGTTGTCCCAATTTACGATTCTTTGGGACGCTTCTCGGCGATAACCATATTTTCTAACCAAATGATCGATCTTTGAACCCATCCGCCTGTCAATGGATTGGGCGATACCATAGTATTTGGCAGATTTTTCTATATTTGGTTCCGAACAGTTGCTGTGTTCATAAGCTTCGCCGGCGTTGCTGGCACCGGCCAAACTTCCAAGGAGTGAAGACCGGGCTAGAATCTTGAAATAAAGGTCGCAGAACTGCTTCTTTGGATTTTTGCTTCCCGCAGATAGTTCAAAATATTTAACCTGAATGAACATGGCTGCCGCGTCGACGCTCCCCCGGCGGGCGCCTTCCAGAAACCATTTACCTGCTTCACCATAACGGGGGTCTGGACTGAATCTCAGGATGTCCATACCCAACAAATAATGCGCTAGCGCTTCTCCCGAATCCGCCTTTTTCTGTAGATGGGGGCGCGCATCGTCGAATTGTCCCAGATAGTAATGGACGTAGCCGGCGTCTTGGTAACGGATATAAAGGGCCGAAAGGAATATTACCGTTAAAGCAATTCCGATGAGAACTGTTGATCGATCCAGCTTCATATTAAGTGTTTTCCAGACGCTTTTGCTTCGTAAGCTAGCTGATTTGAGAATGATTCCGCCAACCAATGCGTTTTAACATCCAACTGCCACCGGTGAAATAAATAAACAACGAAACAAATAAAGGCAGCATTGAACCGGTCATTACGGAAAAATTGGATTCTGGATATACCAGCGGGAAGATGAGCGTCAGTCCAATCACGAATTCAAGATCGGTTGCTTTCCGC
>JABMOP010000233.1 GCA_013204125.1 Rhodospirillales bacterium
CGGCGCGCGGCATGGCGTAATCCATGAACGAGCCGGAAATTTGTTGGCCGTTGGCCGGATCATAAGCGCAGTTTTCCATCAATGCCTGACCCGCCCCTTGGGCAATGCCGCCGTGGGTTTGGCCATCGACCAGCAACGGATTGATGACATTACCGACATCGTCGATGCTGACATAGCGGGCGATACGCACGTCGCCGGTTTCGGGGTCGATCTCCACTTCGCACACATGGCTGCCGTTCGGGAAATTGGGAAGCGGCGTGGAAATATCCTGCTCTGAATAAAGCCGATCGGGCAAATCATCGGGCAAGGTGCCGCCTGCCGCCAATGCGGCCACTTCGAAAATGCCGAGGCGGCGGTCGGTGCCGGATACGAGGAAGTCGCCGCCTTCAAATTCGATGTCGTTTTCCGAGGCTTCCATGGCATGGGCGGCGATGCGCTTGCCTTGGTCGATGATTTCCCCCGCCCCCCGGCTCATCAGAAGGCTCATCAGGCGCATCGAGCGGGACGAGTGCGAGCCCGAGCCGTTTTTTACGCGGTCGGTGTCGCCTTCATGGATATCGATGGCATCGAAGGGGACGCCCAATAACGCCATAATCATCGGCGGATAGGATGTTTCGTGCCCCTGGCCGCTGGCCATGGTGCCGCAGACAGCGGTAATTTTTCCTTCCGCCAAGACTTCCATTTCAACGCGTTCCGGCGGCATGCCGGTCGCCGTTTCGATATAGTTGCAGACGCCTTGCCCGTAATACATGCCGCGCCCAATCGCATCATCACGCCGCGCCGGGTAGCCGTCCATATCGGCGTGCGCCACCGCCATATCCTGCCCGGCAAGGAATTCGCCGCTGTCAAAATTGGTGCCGATCGGATTGGGGTAGGGGATATCCTTCGGCTGGATAAAGTTTTGCGCGCGGATTTCTAGGGGATCGCGCCCCATTTCCCTGGCCGCCGTATCGATCAACCGTTCGATGATATAGATATGTTCGGGCCGCCCGGCGCCCCGGTAAACCGACAAGGGAACGCAATTGGTGAAGACGCATCTCATACGCACGCCCGCCGCCGGAATATCATAGACGCCGGTTGTCACATCCATGCCGCGGGCGATGGACACAAACAAAAGCGTCTCGGTGCCCAGATTGCAGATATGCGACGAACGGATGGCGAGGAATTTGCCGTCTTTATCGAGCGCCAATTCCGCATGGGTGTATAGCTCGCGCGCTTGTGGATCGCTCACAAACATTTCCGCGCGGGTGCCGGACCATTTCACCGCGCGTTTCAGATGCAGCGCCGCCCAGACGGTCAGCACCGATTCCGCCGGTAAAAGATTGCGCGTGCCAAACCCGCCGCCGACATCCTTGGCGACGACGCGCACATTTTCGGCCTCCATCCCGAAGACCTTGGCGAGGCCGTTTTTTTGCAAAACCACATTCTGGCTGCCCGCCCAGAGGGTCAGGCGACCGGTATTTTCATCAAACTCCGCAACGGCGGCGCGGGGTTCCATCGGCACGCCGCTCACCCGGTTGATGGACAGATCGAGCGTGGTGATATGATCGGCTTTTTCGAAGGCGGCGTCGGCGGCTTCGGGGGTGCCTCTCATACAATCAATATCGACGTTATCTTGGGCGCCGTCCCAGATGGTCGGCGCACCTTCGGCCAGGGCCGCATAGACATCGACCACCGCCGGCAAAACTTCATAACCCACCTGCACCGCTTCGCTGGCATCTTGGGCCTCGGCCGCGCTTTGGGCGATGATTACGGCGATCACTTCGCCCACATGGCGGACCTTATCCAAAACGATGGGGTTGGCCGGCGTCTCGAACGCGGCTGCGCCGTCTTTGGTCAGCATTGTCTGCATTTGATTGGGGCTATGCGGAATTCCGCGGTAGCCGGCGCCGGCAAAATCTTCGCCGGTCAGCACCGCCAGCACGCCCGGCATGGCCCTGGCCGCATCCGCATCGATAGAGATCAGCCGCGCATGGGCGTGGGGGCTCCGCGCCATGGCGATATGGGCCTGGCCTTCGATACTAACATCATCGCTGAAGCAGCCGTTTCCGGTCAGCAGCCGCAAATCTTCGACCCGGCGCACCGGTTTTCCGATGCCGTTTTCTTGTTCTGCGCTCAACGTCTTCCCCCTAATCCGATCTTATGTCCGAAAACCGTTCCACGACCCAGCCCATTGCGCCATCGTCTTCGGCAGCGGCGAGGGCCAATTGATGTGGTGCCCTGCAACGCCGGGTCCGCTGCGCCCACTTCAACGGCGCATAGCTCGTTGCCAAGGTTTTGAGTATGGTCAAAACGCACCCCTTTATTTTGGTCTGGCTTCCAGCGCTTGAGGCGCCGCCGCCAATTGGATTATAGTTTGCCCCATAAAAAATATAAATGGGAGGCCCCTCAAATGGTCATGTTAACGACCACGCCGGAACAAATCGACATAGACTTCGCGCGCACGGCAATCGTTGTCGTCGATAGGCAAAATGCCTGCGTCTCCAAGGGCGGTTTGTTTGATCTTGCCGGCCCCGATTTCACCCGCCAGGCGACCATTTCGAATTTTGAAACCGTATTTGGCTGGGTCAGCAATTCCGAGCAAGTCATCGACCCCATGGAGAGAGATACCAATCAATGAAAATTGCAATCGAAGAAGCATTTGCCACGGAAAACCTGGTCAAGGCGTGGAAGGTTCTGATCGAAGACGGCTCGCCCGGCGAAGCGGGATTGGAACATCATCTGGGGCGGCTGATAAACGCCACCGGCGGTTGGGGCGCAAAGGTCGCCGAACGCCTTGTTGATTTGGGCGATGCCCGCTTGGCCGAAATGGACGCACACGGCATCGATATGCAGGTGATCGCCATCACCGCGCCCGGCGTCCAAGTGTTCGACGCCGATACGGGAAGCGCCCTGGCGACAGAAGCCAATGATATCCTGGCCGACGCCGTAAACGCCCATCCGACGCGCTATGCCGGGTTGGCGGCGGTCGCACCGCAAGCGCCAAAGACAGCGGCGCGGGAGATCGAGCGCGCGGTCGGGCTTGGCCTCAAAGGGGTTATGATTAATTCCCACACCAAGGGGGAATATCTGGACAGTTCCGCTTTCCGGCCCATTTTAGAAACCATCGAAGCCGCCGGCGTGCCGCTCTACCTGCATCCAAGATGGACGCCGCCGGCGATGATCGCGCCATTTTCGGAACGCCATCTGGAAGGGTCCTTGTGGGGGTTTCAGACCGAAGCGGCGCTCCATGCGTTGCGGATGATTGTTTCGGGCGTGTTCGATAAATTTCCGAAATTGCAGGTGGTTTTGGGGCATCTGGGCGAAGGCTTGCCGTTCTGGCTGGACCGCATCGACCGGACCTATGCGCGCGGACGAAGCGCCACCAGCGCCTATCCCCACTGGACGTCGGAGCGCAAACCGAGCGAAATTTTCTTGGAAAATTTCTGGATGTCGAGTTCAGGGCATAATTGGGACCTGGCGGTGCGCTTCACCTTGGAAGTGGCGGGCGAAGATCGCCTCATGTTCGCCGTCGATTACCCTTACGAAGACACCAAGCAACAAGTCGACCAAGCGGCGGAAATGAACCTCGATAACCCAGATAAGTTCTATTCGGGCAACGCCAAGCGGGTCTTCAAGCTGAACTGAATCCTAATCCAACATGGCGAAGACACGGGCCGGCGAGCCGTCTAGATTTTCAAGCCTCAACGGCACCGCGGCCAGGGTGAAATCTTTATCGCCGATGGCGCCGATATTGGTCAGCATCTGGATGATGATAATCTCGTTGCCGAGCAGCAATTTGTGATTGGGGCCGGGGCCGCCCGGCGGAAACCCGTCCATATTCCAGAACGCCGCTTCGGGGAAAAAATCGATCGCCACGGCACTGACGCCGCGTTCAATCATCAATTCCGACACCGAGGTGTCGAGGCAAATCATATCATCCCAAAATCTCTGGGTTCCCCAGGCGCGGTCGGTCCAGCCGGTATGCAGCACCGGGATAACACCGGCGTCAAAATCAACGCCGGTCGCCAGCACCATATCGGCGGTTACCATGGCATTGGGCTCGGTATCGGTCAGCGGGATGATCCGGCCCTTTTTGATGATGTTTTCCAACGGCACCTGATCGATCGACCAGCCGTCTTCCATAAAATGGATCGGCGCGTCCACATGGGTGCCGATATGGCCAAGAATTTCGAGCCGGCTGACCATGCTGATGCCGATTTCCGGATCATCGACGACGTCCAGCCCTTGCGACTTGATCCGTTCCAATTGTTTCTCGCTGACCGCCGATTGGACGATGCAGCGCGTTGGGTTGTCTTCGTATTCGGGTAGGTCGGGAATACCAATCATACGGTCATTGATCGGCACACTGAGATCGATAATTTTCATGTCGTATATTCCTTTTTGATTATTCCGCTGCCGTTGCCAGGGCGTGCTGGGTGAATTTTGGCATCACTTCTTCGGCCAAAAGCTGCATCGATTCCCGCTCCCATGCGCCGTTGGGCCCGCCCCAATCGGCGCCGGTCAGCAACAAAGTATCGAACGGCCCAACATGGTCGCGGTAGGCAATCAGCTTATCGAGAATGGTTTTCGGCGAGCCGTAGGTCACCAATTCTTCGATCAAAACGTCCGGCGTGCAATCTTCGTCGGCCATGTTCGGGTCCGGCTTCACCAAGATCAAATAATCGAGGGCGGAAAAAACCC
>JABMOP010000021.1 GCA_013204125.1 Rhodospirillales bacterium
CATTGTCAACTCGACAATCTCTGTTTCTTCGAATTCTTCGCGCACTTGTGCAAAGACATCATCCCGGTCGCGCGCGGTGTTTTTTGTCACATGTTCGGCCCATAAAACAGCCGCCCGTTCGCGTCGGGATAATTCATTCGACGTCATGTAATCATCGGATCCGATAGCTTGGATTTGTTCTTCGGTAATGCCTGCCGCTTGACCAAGCGACGTGTTATGAGCGAATCAATAGGCGCAACCGTTGGTGTGGCTGGTTTTGATAACGACCATTTCCTTGATTTTGGTGGAGAGGACGCTGCCGGCGCCTTGGCGTTGCATCACCGCATTAAACGGCAGCAACATTTTCGCCGCCAATGGCGTTCTGGCCAATACCCGGTAAGAATTGGGCACACGGCCAAGCATTTCCGTGGCGCCCTTAAAATAGCGGGCGACTTCGCCTTCGGCGCTTTCAACATCAATCATTTCGACCCGCGCTTGGTCGCTGTTCGGGTTATTTACCATATTATCGGCCATTGTACTTACCTTTCGGTTCCTATGGGGTGATAACGTACGTACTTTATATAATTGTTCGTTTGGTATTATATCTATCGAAGCGGGCATGAAAACAGCAATCTAGCCAACGCCCCCCGCAAGTTTGGAGGCACCATCATGGACCAAGGCATCCGCGCCGTTTGGTACGACCTCGAAGAAAACGATAAAGGTGAATATTTGGCCTGGCTGCATGGCAAATATCTGCCGCAAATTCTTGCGCGCCCCGGAATATTATGGGCTGCCCATTATGAAATTACAGGCGGCGGCGGCGAAATGGACAAGGTCGGCGAAATCCTTGCCCGCGCCGAGGAAGATATCGGGCATGGCACCGATTATCTATTGCTGATCGGCGCCGGCTCGCCGCACGTGTTTTTCAAACCCGATTGGGATAAGGGCGAGCAAGAAGACGAAGACGTGCGCCAAATGATATCCCGGCGAAGCGGCGCGCGCACCGCCGTATTCACCGAAGAAGCCCGCGTCAACGGCCCCGATTTCGACGCCCGCACCTTCGACACGACGCCGGGCCCGGCCATCCAGATGGGCAGCTTTCGCACAAAGACCGTGGAAGACGAATTCGATCTGGCCGCTTGGTATGCCAATTACCGGATGCCGGCGATGGCGCGCATGGCGGGATGCATCGCCACCCGCAAATTGGTATCGGTGGCCGGCTGGGCCAAACATTCGGTGCTCTACGAATTTTTATCACTGGAAGCCCGCGCCGAGAATTTTCAAAAACATGAATCCCTGGCCCTCGATGAGACCGTTTGGACCAATAAGATCATCAACTACACAATCCATGCGCCCGGCAGCCCCAGCGTCGGGCATCGCATCTGGCCTGACGTAACGAACTCTTAAATTTAACCGGAGGTAAAAGTGGCCCTTATATCGATCCCTTCCAACGACAACGCATCAGCCGAAGCCAAAGTCATGTTCAAGCATTCCGAGCGCATGTTCGGACGCGTCGCAAACGCCGTCCGCGTCGCGTCGCACACACCGAAATTAGCGCAGATACTCTTCGGCTTTATCGTCTCTGCTCTGCGCGAAGAAATCACCGAAAACATCCCCGTGCGCACGAAATGTCTGGTGATCTTAAAAACCTCAACCCTCAACGGCTGTTCTTATTGAACAGGCCATAACCACGCGCTCGGTCGGGCGCTTGAATTCGGCGAAGACGAAATGAAAGCCATCGAAGGCGACTATCTCGGCTCGGATTATTTTTCAGGTCCGGAAAAAGCCGCCATGCGCTGGGCCGAAGTGCTGACGTTGCGGGAATATTTTGGCAAGCCCGGCGCGCCGCCGGCATCCGAGCCCGCCATGGAAGAATTGAAGCAGCACTATAACGAGGCGCAAATCGTTGAAATCACTATGGTATCGGGCTTCTTCAATTTTTGGAACAGATTTACCGACGGCTTGCAAATCGATATCGAAGACCACGACATGATGACTCGTTTCAAAAAATCCACAAAAATCGACACCGATGAATTCGTCGATTACATGCGAAGTGGCTGGTGGAACGAAAAGAGCTGAATAAACGATAACAAGAGGACTAAGTTATGCATTTACACGAAATGCCGGAAGCGGCACGGGACCGATTGATCAACCAGGAACTGCCGGAATTTGAGCCGACGCCCTGCGCCGAAGGGCCAGCCCTCTCAATGCGGCGCATTGCCATTATCACCACCGCCGGGCTGCACCGGAGCGAAGATAAGCCCTTCTCCCCCGGCGTCGGCGAATACCGCATCATCCCCGACGACATCGACATGGATGATCTGGTCATGAGCCATGTTTCCACCAATTTCGACCGCACCGGCTATATCCAGGATATGAACCTGGTCTTCCCGATCGAGCGCTTGCGCGAATTGGAAAAAGACGGCTCCATCGGATCGATCGGCAAATACCATTACGCCTTCATGGGCGCGACGCCGCCGACAATGATGGAAGCCGTGGCCAAAGATTTAGCTGCCAATTTGAAGGAAGATGGGGTCAACGGCCTAATTCTCGCCGGCGTTTGACCCCAATGCACGCGCGCCGTGAGCGGGCTGGCACATTATTTCGAAGCCGAAGGTATTCCGACGGTGCTGATCTCATTGATCCGCGAACACACGATGCGCATGAAATCACCGCGCGGCCTTGCTGTGCCGTTCGAACTTGGCCGTCCCTTCGGCGCGCCGAACGAGCCCGATTTTCAGCGCCGGGTGTTGAAAGAAGCGCTCAAATTATTGGAACGCACCGATGGGCCGATCCTAGAAGATTTTCCAGATACGCCGCCAGGCCCTCCGGCCGACATGGAAGGGTGGTCCTGCCCGGTTAATCTGGCGCCGCCGCCCGCCGATCTTTCGGATTTGGAGCAATTTTTGGCAGATTTGAAGACAGAAATCGGTCTCTTGCAGCCATGGTACGCAGAATCCGTTAAATCCGCCGGCGGGCGCAAACTCAACGGCCAATTCGATATGGCGCCGGACGCCATCGCCGAATTTCTGGTCAGCGCCTTGGGCGATGAATTGCCCGAATGCCCCGTCGCTGATTTGCCGTTACCGCGCGCTTTCAAACTTTCAACGGACGAGTTGAAATATTTTTACTTCCAGGCCGCCTTGGCTCGGCCCGGCACCATCACCGATGTGCAATTGGGTGATTGGTTCTTTGGCGATACCTTGGCCGGGAAATTGTTCTTCCAACTAAAGGCGCATTTCGCCGATCATGAGCTCGACGCCTTGAAGGGTTTTTCCGCCATGCAACTGATCCCTTATCATCAGCACCACCGGATAACGCGCTAAACTAAGCCCACTAAAAGCCACCTGGGGCGCGGCACCGACCGCGCCCCAGCCTGTTCCTAAAGGCTAAAAAACCTATAATAATGGAGGTTTTTAGAGGCTTACAGTAATAAAACCCCTTGGTTCCGAGGCCGTGTGGATTTATTATTGCCGCTGGGCGTTGCCGGCGGTGTGCTGCATGTCGCCGCGCTACAATAAGACCCGCTCAATTGCGCGCCGGACACCAACCGGCTAGGTTCTAGGAACACTTCTAACCAAAGAGAACGCGCGCCCATGAAAGTCCGATTTCTGGACACCACATTCCGCGACGGATCACAAAGCCTGTGGGCGTCCGGTATGCGGTCCGGCATGATGGAAGCCATCGCCGCCGATGTCGGTCGCGCCGGCTTCGATGTGATCGAAGTGCCGGGCAACGCCATCTATTTCAAAAAAATCGTCCGCGATCTGAAGGAAGATCCGTGGAAATTGATGGCGTCCTTGGCCGAAAAAATGCCGAACGCGGTCAAGGCCTGCATGGGCGGAACCCTTAACCTCAACCTGTTCGGCACACCGACGCCGCCGGAAATGGGGAAATTATTTTTTAAACGGCTGGCCGAAATGGGCGCCCTCAACCGCGTCCAAATCATGAGCAATACCCACGACCAATTGAAACGTGATTTTCCAGTTCTGGTGCCGACGTTTAAGAGCCTCGGCATCCAATCCGCCGCCGCCATCTGCTATTCCATATCGCCGCGCCATACGGACGAGCATTTCGCCCAGAAAACGCGCGAAGCGGCGGCCTATGATCCTGAAGTGATTTATCTTAAAGACCAGGGCGGATTGATGACCGTTGACCGTTTGCGCACGCTGATGCCGGTCATCATGGAAAACGCCGGCGACATTCCAGTCGAAATTCATTCCCATTGCACAACCGGATTGGCGCCCTTGGTCTATATGGAAGCCTTGGCGCTCGGCGTGCCGACCTTGCATACGGGCATTCCGCCGCTGGCAGGCGGATCGGCCCAGCCGTCAGTTTTATCGACCGCCAAAAACGCCCGGCTGATGGGCCACACCCACAATCTCGATGAAGACCTTTTAAGCGACATATCGGCGCGCCTGACCGCCATCGCCGAACACGACAACATGCCCCATGGCGCACCAATGGAATACGACCATTCGCAATATATCCACCAGATCCCCGGCGGCGTCATATCGAACCTTCGCTTCCAACTGGCCGGCATCAATATGGACCACCGGTTGGACGAAGTGATCGAAGAAAGCGTCCGCATCCGCGAAGACCTCGGCTATCCGATGATGATTACCCCTCATTCCCAATATATGTGCACCCAGGCGGCGCTGAATGTGTCGACCGGCGAGCGCTATAAAATGGTCCTCGATGAGCTGATTAAATTTGCCCAGGGCGCCTATGGCGAAGATTCCGGTTATTTGGAAATGGACGCCAATTTGCGCGACGAATTACTCAGCAAACCGCGCGCCCGCGAACTAAGCGCCAAAGGCCCGGTTCCGATCGAAGAAATCTCGGTCGATGAAGTGCGCCAACGCATCGGCTATGCCGGTATTTCCGATGAAGAGCTTTTGCTGCGCACCATTATGGCCGGTAATCAAGAAATCGAAGCTATGCGCGCCGCCGGCCCGGCGCGCCAATATTTGACCGCCGACCAGCCGCTCAAAACCCTTCTGGCTGAATTGGGAAAACATAAAAGCGTCCGCTATGTGCAGGTCCAGCGCGGCGATAATTCGATCACGGTGCAGAACCGGGCGGTGGTGTAGAACTTATCGCCGGACTTGTCTAAGCGGCATCTTTCGTTTCGAGCACTGACATTTCGCCGGCAGCCAACCCTAGACGAGACACAGCAGCCTCCAATATTCTTTGCAAGAACTGGGAATAACTAAGTCCCTCGAATTGCGCCATCAGATTCATTTTTCCGTCCCAGCACCATCCGGGATTGGGATTGACCTCAAGAAGTTTGATCGTGCCGCCCGCATCTGTGCGGTAATCGAAACGGGCGTAATCTTGGCAGTCAAGTTTCTCAAACATTTTCATCGAATGTTCCACAAGCTGCCGCCTTTCCTCAACTTTCAATTTGGCGGGAACATATTTGATCTGATTCCAATAAGGTGAATCGGGTTCCCATTTGGATTCATAACCGAGAATCCACGGCAGCCCTTTTTCGAGGCCGCTGTAATCGACCTGGAGAACGGGCAGCGCTTGCAAATCCACATTGCTGTTGCCGATCAGGGCGACACTGTATTCGGCACCGGGCAGGTATTCCTGAATCAAGACCGATTGGCCTGGAAGCGTTTCGCGCAGGTATCTAAGATAATCCATTAGCCGGGCTGCATTTTCGACCACCGCATGTTTGGTAATCCCAATGCTGCTATCACCGCAGGCGGGTTTCAACAATGCCGGGAAAGTAGACGGAATGGTCGCCGATTGATCTGACGAGGCCATGAAGGTCTCCATGGGAACCGAGATATCGTTGGAAATTGCGATGGACCGGACCAGTGATTTGTCATAGCACTTGGCTAAACTTGCAGGGCCGGCGCCAGTATAGGGTTTCCCTAGAATTTCAAAATATGCAGGAACATGAAGTTCCTTTAAGGCATCATTATCAAAGCCTTCGTCGCACAAATTGAAGATGAAATCTCCCGTCCAGCGTTCAATGTCGCGCAACAACGTCTCGTGATTGTCAAAATAGGTGAATTCGTAGCCGGGAATCTTCGCAAGGGCAGATTTGAGGTTATCAACCGTTTCAAAATCCTCTGCTCCGAATTGTCCGCTAAGCTTGACCGTATCGGGAAGTTTGGGGTCTCCGAGAACAACGGCGACTTGAAACTTAGCGCCTAGGGGTTTCGACAATTTGCTGCGCTGGCGCGGCGCGTCGGCAGTAATGAACATCCGATTCGCCATCATACCAAGGTCCTGTTCCCGGCTGGATTGGACCGAAAGTTCGGATAAAATCCGCACATTGCGGAAAAGAAAACTTTCAAGGAGGTCGGTGATTTTCCCCTCCGAGTAAAGGCGTTCGGCATAGAACTGGTCAGCAATGATGCCCCGTTCCGCATGAGTAACCACCTCGCGCGTCACCAGCCGCTGATTATCGCTGGTTAGCGACCGCTCGCGGCAGACGAAATGATTTTGATCAATCCATTCCCATGAGCGCGGGCTGTAGTTCTGCCGCATCCAATCACCATCGGTAATATCCATAGCGAGAATGCCGCCACTGTATAGCGCTCTCTCGATCTTTTTGAGAATAAGCCGGTCATCCTCCTCGTTATCGAAATATCCGAACGAGTTCCCGAGCATGATGACGCAATCGATGCTACTATCCTCAATTTTGAACGAACGCGCATCACCTTCGCGGAAGGCCACCGAGAGACCTGCCTTTTTTGCCCGGCGACGGGCGAGACGGATCAAATATCGCGACCGATCAATGCCCGTAATCTCCTTAAATCCACGCTCTGCAAGGGCAATAGAATGGCGTCCCTGACCGCAACATAGGTCGAGGATACGGTCAGTGCTTGTAATACCGGTGTTGGAAAGAAGAACCTCAAGCTCACGCTGGGTATTTAAGTCGTTTTCGACAACATCGCCGTCGGTTTTCAAATAGACGGAATCAAACAATTCACGCCACCATTCGTCAGGCAAATGGCTCTCCAGGTCTGCGACCGGGCCAAGTGTCTTATGGGGACGGTTCTTCGGTTTGGGCGTTTGCGCCATGGCCTGGCGTCCAATTACTGTGGTTCTAAGGAGGCCTGAGCGGAATTCCAGGCGCGCGCTGAATATAGATGCGATGATTCACAAATAAAGGGAATATATTCGATGCAAACCATCGAAATTTTCGATCGAAAGAGATGGAAATATTTGTGCCAAAATCCCCTGAATTGGCACTCTGAGTGCCCGGAAATTATCCCGGCAACCCTTCTTACGTATGGAGTTCCGAGACCACGCGCCTCATTTCATCCAACGCGCCCGGCAGGGCGTCATCAATTGGATCTTCGGAGAAAACAAGGAAGACCGGCCGTTGAAATTTTGGAGCATCCGGAACGAAGAATAAACGCCCCTCCCGGATGTAGGATTCGCTCATCCGTTGGGGAAAATAACCCGTGCCGCCGTCCCGAAGTATAAATTCGAGCGCGAGAGTCCCGATACCATCTGATAGTCCGGGTGTCTCCACATCAGGAAAAACTTCCGCGTGAGAGACACGGAAATGATCACCCCATTCGATGTAGATATAATCATCCCCTCCGATTACAGCGTTATCCGGGTGCGAACTCAGTGCGACCAATGTTTCATCGAACAGTTTTTCGATAATCAAACCGGTCCGGTTTTGCGGCGAATACATCACCGCCAAATCAAGCAAACCGTCATTCATCTGAGCTGTCAGGAATTCGCTGGAACCGCCCTCCATGCGCAAAGCAACCGCCGGGTGATTAGCCCTCATCCGGCGCGCCCAATCGAGCATCAAATTATCCCAAAAACTGAATTGTCCGCCGGCATTTAAAAGAGTTTGGAAATTTTCGGGCAAACCCGCTTCCTGGCGGGCATGGTCCCATACACGGATCAACGCGGCCGCATGCCTCTTGAATTGCTCGCCGGCGCCCGTCGTTACGGCGCCCGATCGCCCCCTGGTGAAGAGAGGTCGACCGATGAGATATTCCAGATTCTTGATCCTGGCGCTCACCGTCGATTGGGTCACGTTGAGTTGCTCGCCCGCCATTACGAAACTTCCGGTTTCCACCACAGCGAGAAAGGTTTTTGCTTGGTTGATGTCCATGTTTTCTCTCCATTCCTTTCGTCGTTCCAAAGCGCCGGCTACAAATTTATACATCAGAATTTTAAATATTAACTATCAAATAAATTCATTTGCGCGATAAATAAATTGAGACTATTCGCGTATTGTCCGACAGATCGGTGCTGGACTTTTAAGTGGAGAACATATGATGGATGGCTTTGGAAGCTTTATAAAAAGGACCGCCCGTGTCGGCGTGGCCGCCCTTGGCATCCTGGGCCTTTACGGCCTTTCATCGGGTCCCTCCCAAGCCCTCGAAATCATGAATGAAGATTCGATGTCGTTTGAAGCGCTGATAATTGAGGGTGAGAAAGAGCGAACAATCGTCATTGCTGCCAATTCCAACGTAAAGAATCTATGTAAGGAAAAATGCTTTGTCCTGATCGAAGGCGTCGGCGTTTTTGAATCGCAAGCCGGTGACACAAACCGAATTAAGGAAGGCATAATGCAAAACGAATAAGGTCAAACGGCTCTGTTTAAACATCGAACAAAACAATGCTCCGTTCGGCAGGCACGCCAAACTAAAGGCGTATACCTTGCGGCGACCCTATCTGGAGACACTAATCTATTGTGACCATGTTGAGGATTCTAAGAAAAAATGGCTACCATGCGCCCTCTGTTACGCCGGAAGCACTGATTAGCGATGCGATCGATGCCCTCAAATCCGACGATACGGGCGCTTTGGTCGTAAGTTCCGACGGCGTCAGCATCCAAGGCATTATATCCGAACGGGACATCGTGCGCGGACTACAAAAATACGGCGCGTCGGCGCTTGATTTAAATGTCGCTACCCTAATGACGAAAAAAATTATCACTTGCACAGCCGGCGAACCGGCTGTGGCGGTACTTGCAAAAATGCACAGGCATCACGTTCGCCACATCCCCGTGGTAAACGAAGGCAAATTGGATGGCATCGTCAATATTCGCAATATCGTAGAGCTTCGTTTGGACGAGATGCAACAGGATGCAAAAGCCATGTGCGATAATATCGCCCACGCCTGACGCTCAATTGCAGGACGCCGAAACGAACCCGATCACGCGTCCGGGCGGGTTTCGTCGTAGCCCGGACAGGCGGCGGCGAAATCGTCGAGCCACGGAATGAGCGCCGGATATTTGGCCCGCCAATCCACCTGTTTCCTGAAATCCAAATAGCCGAGCGCGCAGGCGATGGTGATATTGCCGACCGTAACCGGCGATAGGGCCGGCGGCTGGGCGGCTAAGGCGCCGAGAGCGCGTTCGATCTTACCGCGCTGAAATTCGAGCCACGGCTCGTACGGTTCCTGTTCCGGGCGGTAGCGGCCCTCGTAAACAATAAGAATTGCCGCATCCAGAATGCCATCGCCGAGCGCTTGCAAACGCAGCGCTTCGAAACGCGCATCAATTCCGTGCGGGATCAGGCTCCCCGGCAGGGTGATCGTGTCTAAATATTCCAAGATCACCGGGCTATCATAAACCGCCTTGCCGTCTTCGGTAATCAGCACCGGGATTTTGCCCAAAGGGTTTTGCTGATAGATCGGATCATCGTCGCCCGACGGCCCGCCTTCTAGTTCAATATCATCGATCAGGCCGACCACATGGGCGGCGATGCGCACCTTGCGCGCGAATGGCGATGCCCCGGCGGAGCGCAGTATGAAACTCATGGAATGATTCTCCGTTAAATAAATTTTCTGCACCCATTTCGTCAATTTGCGCCCGCGCCGTCAAGCGGTTAGGCTTTTCGCTGGTTAAATAATTACCCAAGCGGGGAGGAAACGATGCGGCGATTGGGCATCTTGGCTTTATTTCTTGTACTGATTTTGGTCGGCGTCCAACCGGCCAGCGCAGCTTGCGGGCGCATTACCATCGCCGAAATGACTTGGGGGTCCGCCGCAATCGCCGCCCATGTGCAAAAATTTATCCTCAATAAGGGCTATGGCTGCAAGGCCGAGCTGGTGCCCGGCGACACGGTGCCGACCGTCACTTCGATGTCGGAAAAAGGCGAGCCCGATATCGCGCCCGAGATTTGGATCAATTCGGCGCGCGCCGTGATCGAGCGCGCGGTGCGCGATGGGCGCTTAAAAATCACCAGCGATATTTTACCGGAGGGCGGCCAGGAAGGCTGGTGGATACCCGACTACGTGGCCAAGGCGCACCCGGAATTGACAACCTTGCAAGCGGTGATGAAACGCCCCGATCTGTTCCCCGATAAAGAAGAGCCGGGCAAAGGGCGGTTTTATACCTGCCCCGCCGGCTGGGGCTGCCAGATCGCCAATGCCAATTTGTTCAAAGCCTACGGCCTGAAAGAAGCCGGCTTCACCGCCTTTGATCCCGGCTCCGGCGAAGGGCTGGCCGCCGCAATCGCCAAAGCCTATGAGCGGCGCCAGCCGATATTCACCTATTACTGGGCGCCGACCGCCGTTCTGGGAAAATACCCGCTGGTGCGCTTGGACGGTATGAAACACGACCCCGCCACCTGGAAATGTATCATCGACCCGGGCTGCGCCGACCCAAAACCCAATATGTATCCGGCGGCCGAAGTTTTAAGTGTCGTCACCACCCGTTTTGCCAAGGCCGCGCCGGAAGCTTTGGGCTTCGTCGCCAAATTTTCCTGGCCCATCAATGTTGTCAACGCGCTTTTGGCTTGGAAAGACGAAACCCGCGCCAACGCCGCCGAAACGGCGACGCATTTTTTGAAAAATTTCCAGCCGGTTTGGAAAGCTTGGGTCCCCGCCCAGATCTCTACCAAAGTGAAGGCTGCTCTCCCACGTTAACCCAATAAAAGGAGGAGGCCATGCCCGATTGGCTCGCGAATTTTCCGCAAATGGACCGCACGGATTTGCGCAGCCTTAGCAAAGGCATCGACGAAGCCTACCGCGCGTTTTCCCGCAATTACGGCGACGCCATCGAGGGCGCGTTCGATCCCCTGCTCACCTTTCTGATCTGGATCGAACGTATATTGTTGGGCGCGCCGTGGTTTGTTGTCTTGGCCGCCATCGCCGCCCTTGCTTATTTCTCCGGGCGCAGCTGGAAACTTGCGCTCGGCGTTACCCTGGCCTTCCTCGCCATCGGCTATATGGGCATGTGGGAAGACACCATGCGCACCCTGGCCATCATCTGCGTCTGCACGCTGATCGCCATCGCCATTGGAATTCCAATCGGCATTGCCATGTCGCGCTCGGACCGCACAGCAAAAACAATCACGCCCATATTGGATGTCATGCAGACCATGCCGATTTTCGTCTACCTGATCCCGGTGGTCATGCTGTTGGGGCTCGGCAAGGTGCCGGGCGTCATCGCTGTTGTGATCTATGCCCTGCCGCCGGTGATCCGACTGACCAATCTCGGCCTCAGGCTGGTTGATAAGGATATCTTGGAAGCCGCCGATGCCTTCGGCGCCGGGCCGAGGCAACGCTTGATCGGCGTTCAATTGCCGCTTGCCCTGCCCAACATCATGGCCGGCATCAATCAGACCATCATGATGGCGTTGTCGATGGTCGTTATCGCGTCGATGATCGGGGTGAAGGGCCTCGGCCAGCCGGTATTGCAGGCGGTCACCAATCAGTATTTTGCGCTCGGCCTATTTTCGGGCGCGGCGGTGGTGGCGTTGGCGATTGTTTTCGACCGCATCTCGCAAAGCTATGGCGGGCGCCTGCAAAAGCATCGGAGCGTTTAAATTTTGGAAGCCACCAACACCAAAATCGAGATCAGGGGGCTGTGGAAAATTTTTGGCCCGCGGTCGGATGCCGCCTGTTTGCGCGCCAAGGCGGGGGCGAGCAAACAGGAATTGCTGGAGGCGAGCGGCCATGTACTGGCGCTCAAAAATATCGACCTCAACATCGCCGCCGGCGGCATCCATGTGATTATGGGGTTGTCGGGATCGGGCAAATCGACCTTGGTGCGCCATATCAACCGGCTGGTCGAACCCACCGAAGGCCAAATCTATATCGACGGCGAAGATGTCTTGGGCCTTGATACAAGCGCCCTCACCCAACTTCGCCGCCACCGGGTCTCGATGGTGTTTCAAAGCTTCGCGCTTCTGCCCCATCGCAACGTCACCGAAAATATCGCCTACGGCCTTGCCCAACAGGGTATGGCCAAACCGGAACGCGAAACCATCGCCGCCCATTGGACAGAGCGGGTCGGGCTGCAAGGGTTCGAGGCCAGTTACCCGCGCCAGCTCTCGGGCGGCA
>JABMOP010000234.1 GCA_013204125.1 Rhodospirillales bacterium
CCCTATCACAGCGAACACGATCAATATCTCAAGAATTTTTTGGATACGGGCGAGGCCAAGATCATTGGCATCGGCCGGGAAATTCGGGGGTTGCGCAAGGACGGCACCGAGTTTCACGCCGAACTGGCGGTGAGCGAAATGACGGTCAACGGACGGCGCTCGTTTGTCGGCATCATTCGTGACATAACCGAGCGCAAGGACGCCGAAAAAATCATTGCCCAGCAGCATAACAACCTGTTGGAACTTTCGACCCCGGTCCTCAAGGTTTGGGATCAAGTTGTCCTGTTGCCGCTGATCGGCCGCATCGACGAAGACCGCGCCGCCCAAATTATCGAGAACCTGCTCGAAGCGATCGTTAAGACGGAAGCGCGCGTCGCGGTCATCGATGTCACGGGCGTTCCGGAGATCGACACGTTTTTTGCAGGGCATTTGATTAAGACGGTATCGGCAGCGAAAATGCTCGGTGCCGAGGTGCTGGTCACCGGCGTCAGCCCGGCGATCGCGCAGACGCTGATCCGGCTCGGTGCGGACCTATCAACGATCACGGCCTGCGGTCCGCTCAAAGAAGGCATCGCCCGCGCCTTGGGTGCGCTAGGAATCATGCCCGGACAAAGTGCGGATGATTCCGGCGAAGACCGATCGGTTTCGTTAAGAAGATACCGGTTCTCAAACTCGGGAAAATTTTACTGACATCGATCCAGGAGGATTTGACCGACCATGACGCCCTGGAATTTCAGGAAATATTGTTGCAGGAAGTGAACAATAAGGAGGCGAAAGGGCTGGTTATCGACATTTCAGCGATGGAGATGGTCGATTCCTATCTGGCAAGGATCATAAACGATACCGCGAACATGGCCCAACTTTTAGGCACTTCGGTTGTGCTGTGCGGTATGCAGCCCGCGGTGGCGCTGACCTTGGTCGAAATGGGCAGAGAATTGATCGGCGTTGAAACGGCGCTCGACCTGGATCAGGGAATGGAAAAGGTTGGCCGCCTTATAAGCGCGGGCAGTTTTGGCAATGACGACACAAAGATTTAATATTAAAAACGAAAAAGACGTGGTGCTGGCGCGCTCGGAAGTGCGTGCCATGGCACGCGATTTGGGTTTCGGCGTTGCCAATCAAACGCGTCTGGCCACCGCGATTTCCGAATTGACGCGCAACGTTCTAAATTACGCCGGCTCGGGGCATTGCGATCTCAACGATGAATCGACGGCCGATTTGTTGAGTATTCGCGTTGTCGTCGAGGATAACGGACCCGGCATCGATAATATCGATCAAGCCATGCAAGACGGATTTACCACCGGTGGCAGCTTGGGCGCGGGCCTTCCCGGCACGAATAGGTTGGTCGATGAAATGAAAATCGAATCGCGACCGGGACTTACGAAGGTAGAATTCACAATGAGCCAGGCGAAAGTCTAGCAATATGACACGGGTGGGAATTTACCTGACATGAGCTCGGTGAATTCTATCCCGCGCGAAAAATGGAGAAATCCACTGCGGCGATCAAGGCGCCGCTTGGAACGTAAATGACAAAGATATTTTTTGTCTTGTCGATGGTTTGGGACACGGAAAGGAAGCGGAGGCTGCGGCGATGGCGGCGCTAAAATATGTCGGTAATCATTTGGACAGTCCGATGGAGAAATTATTCCGTGACTGCGATCTGGCGATACGGAGTACACGAGGCGTTGCAATGGGTATGGTCATCGTCGATTCGACCGAAGACTGTCTCACCTTTGCCGGGGCGGGCAACATTCATGGTTTAATTTACGGTGAATCCAGGTGGCGGCTTACTTCCGATTCGGGGATCATCGGCGCCAGATTCAAGTCCCTGGCTCCGGAGACCCGACCTTTTCACCCCGGCGACACGGTGATGATGTTTACCGACGGCATAAAGTCCAGTGTGAGCCCGGACAAAAGCGTTTCGGGATTGAGTGATGACCTTACGGGCATGGCGGAACAAATTCTGGTTGATTGGGGTTTGGACCAAGACGATTGCGGTATTTTAATTTGCCACTACGGGTAATCGAAGAATGGCAACTGATTTTGCTAATCAATATGCGGACCTATTAAGTAAATATGTTGCAGCCCCCGCGGAGTGGCAATTATCCGCTATTGCCGAGTTGGGACGTGAAATGGTTGAGGCTGGTGTTCCAGCCGAAGAAGTTGGTGAGCTGCATCAAACTGCGCTCGTCCGCTTAAGCCAGACCGCGCCGGAATTGAAGCTGCCGGAAATTGTCGAGGCGATTTCGACGCCGCTAATGGAACTATTGATTTCCTATGGTCTCGTCCAACGCCAGCGTTTAATCAGCCTGGGGAGCGCCAACGAAGCGCTGGCAGTAAACGAAAAGCGGTTTAAGGATTTTGCCGATTCTGCCAGCGACTGGATGTGGGAAACGGATTCCGAACATCGTTTTACCTTCATAAGTGACACATTCACCGGCAGTACAGGCGTTCCGGTTGAAGAATGGATCGGCAACAAGGTCCGGGAACTGACGAGTTGGAATGCCGATGACAATAACCGGCGTAACCACCGTGAAGACTTAGAAAACCGCAGGCCGTTTCGCGAATTCGTCTACGAGGTGAGGGACCGAGAAGGAATGCAACTATACTTCCGCGATTCTGGGATGCCTCTGTTGGATGCCGATGGCGCATTTCAGGGCTATCGCGGAACCGGCAGTAATATAACCGCTCAAATCAAGGCGGAGCGCCGCGCCGAGCAGACCCGGTTGAGGCTTGCTCAATCACTGTCCAGCATTACAGAAGGATTTTCCATCTTCGACAAACTCGGCAACCTGGTGATCTGCAACGATAAATACAGGGCAGCCTATCCCCTCATATCCGATATTCTGGTTCCCGGCGTTTCCTCCAAAGATATTCTTCGCACAGCGGCCCAACGTGGCAAGATCGAGGAGGCGGAGGACCGGCTCGACGAATGGATTGAAGAAAAGCTAGCGCGCCCGCTTGAGGTGGAAGGGATTGAATGCCTGCTGTCTGACAGGAAATGGTACCGGATCAGCGAGCAGTGCACCAAAGACGGCGATGTCGTCAAGGTTCTGACCGATATCACCGAAATGAAGCAAAGAGAAACAGCGCTGGCCGAGCAATCAGCATTGTTGGAGATGACTTTTGACAATATGGATCAGGGTATTTGCTTGGTCGATGCGCAGATGCATATGGTCGCATTTAATAAGCGTTATCTCGAATTTTATGATCTCGATGAAGGAGGGCTAAAGCCCGGCACCAATATTCGTGACTTCTACCGCTTCAACGTTGATCGCGGGTGGTTTGCTGAGGACGCCCTTCATTCCATAGAACATGCGATGAAGCCTGAAAACCTGACAAAATATGTGCGGGACCAAATTTCTTGGCGAGATGGAATTTTGGTGGAAATGCGTAGGAACCCCACACCCGAGGGTGGATTCGTAACCACGCTCACCGATATTACCGAACAGAAACTCGTGGAACAGGCTATTCAACAGAGCGAGGCGCACCTCAAATCCGTGATGGAAAATGTCGCGGAGGGGATCGTCATGGCCGATGAACATGGCATCATCACAAGTTTCAATTTGAAGGCGGAAAATGATTTTGGGTATTCCTCCGAAGAAATAATTGGGCAGAGCCTCGATATTCTGGTTCCAGAAGAAGTAGGCGTAAATCACGAGGAATCCATCCAAAGTTTCTTAAAAACCAATGAAACAGAAGTTATCGGTGCCGGTTTCAGAGAAGTCCTCGGCCGGCGTAAAAACGGCACGGCGTTTCCCGCTGAAATTTCTGTCAGCGACATAAAAACACCCGGCAGTCGAAGTTATGTCGGTATCGTTCGTGATATCACTGACAGAAAGGCAGCGGAAGATGCTTTGCGTTCGAGTGAAGGCCGCTTGGCGCGGGCCCAGGAAATCGCGAAGGTCGGAGATTGGGAGTTCGATGTCGAGAAGGGCCAAGCGCAAATTTCAGACGCATTTGGCCGCATACTCGGTCTCGATCCTGAACAAACTTCCCTAACCGCCGAGGAATTTGCAGCCTTTGTCCATCCGGAGGAACGGCAATCCGTGATGGACAATTTGTACCGCTCGATAGAGGAAAATATACCCTTTGAATTAGATTTTCGAATCACCCGTAATAAAGACGATATTCGAAGCATTTTTGCCCGCGGCGCGCCAATTTGTGATGAAAACGAGAGGGTCGTGGGCGTTGTCGGAATTGGGCAGGACATCACAGATCAAAAATTGATGGAGAGCCAACTTATCCAAGCCCAGAAAATGGACATTGTTGGCCAACTCACGGGCGGCATCGCACACGACTTCAATAATATTCTGACCATCATTCAGGGCAACGGAGAATTATTGGAACGCCGCATTCAAAATGACGAAAAATTATCGAATTTGGTTAACTCGATAAATTCTGCGACACGGCGAGGATCGGACCTGACGCACCGTCTATTGGCATTCTCGCGCAGCCAAAATTTGGATATAACTGTTATTAACGTTAACGAACTTATAGCCGGCATGGGTGATCTGTTACGCCGGACCTTGAGCGAGAATATCAGCGTACGGATTATAGCCGAAGATGAGCTCTGGCCTATTGAAGCTGATTATTCGCAACTGGAGAATGCCATCTTGAATCTTGCCGTTAACGCACGCGATGCCATGACGGCCGGCGGCGCATTAACAATATCAACCGAGAATGTAACGATCTCGAAGAAAGGCGGTACAAGAGATTTCGGTCCAGCGCCCGGTAACTACGCGGTGATTGGTGTCGCCGATACGGGATGTGGGATGGACGACAAAATTCTAAAGCATGTTTTTGAGCCGTTCTTCACAACCAAGGAGGTCGGCAAGGGAACGGGGCTGGGTTTAAGCATGGTTTTTGGTTTTATCCAGCAGTCCAAAGGGCATATCGAAATCGAAAGTGAGGTGAACCTCGGCACCAAATTCAATCTTTATTTTCCAGTAGCCGAACCCATGGCGGTCGTGGACGAAATAAAAAAATTGGACTCGGGCGATGTTCCATCCGGAAACGAAACCATTCTTTTGGTCGAAGATGACGCCGAGGTTCGTCGTACTGGAGCCCAAATTTTGCATGATTTGGGATACCAAATAATCGAAGCTGAGAATGGCCCCACGGCGCTGGATATACTCGAAGCCAACGCCGGTATCGACCTTGTATTCACGGATATTGTCATGCCCGGTGGGGTTACAGGCATCGAATTGGGGCAAAAGGTACGCGAGAAATATCCCGAGTTAAAGTTGCTGTTTACTTCGGGCTATGCCGATGAGGTTTTAGAGAAACATAAACTAACTCACTCCGAATTGAATTTAATCCGGAAACCTTATCGAGCGGATGAACTTGCGCGGCAGGTGCGGCGCACTCTGGAGGAAATATGAACGAAAATAACCTAAATAGACTTCTCGTTATCGATGACGAGCCGGAAATTTGCGAGTTGATAAAAAATGTGGCCGAGGAAATAGACTTCGATGTCTCCGTAGCGACCACTGCGACTGAGTTTCAATCATGCGTTCGTGAATGCAAACCCGGTGTTATCGTTCTCGATCTGCAAATGCCGCAGGTGGACGGGATCGAATTGCTGCGTTTCCTTGGCGAGGAAAAATGTTCCGCCGGCGTCATACTGATCAGCGGCACGGACAAGCGGGTCTTGGCAACTTCGCGCAGGCTGGGTGATTCCTATGGCTTGAACATGCTGGGCGCCCTGCAGAAACCGATCAAACTGAATGATTTAGAGCAGATTTTGGAGCAATCAAGATAGTGGACGCAGTATTCCAAATAACGGAACGGGACTTGCGGGAAGCCATCGAAGGCGCCCAGTTGGTGGTTTATTACCAGCCGAAGGTCAGCCTGTCGGCGGAAGAGGGGTTCGATGTGCATGCATGTGAGGCGCTGGTGCGTTGGCAGCACCCCCAATACGGAATGGTATTCCCCGATGCGTTTATACCGCTGGCCGAAGCGACGGGATTGATTTCACCGTTGACCGACCGGGTCGTTGCCGCAACGGTAAATCAAATACGACTGTGGGAGGATCAAGGTCTGTCTCTGTCAGTGGCGGTCAACCTTACCCCCCGGTTATTGGACGATCTGGAACTGCCGGATCGCTTCAGTGATCTGATGGAGAGGCATGGATTACCCGCATCTCGCTTGATCGTGGAAATCACCGAAAGCGGCGCCATGGCCGATGCCACAAAGACGACGGATATCCTGGTCCGCTTTCGCCTGAAGGGTTTCGGGCTTTCCCTGGATGATTTTGGCACCGGTTATTCCTCGCTGGTTCAGCTGCACCGCATGCCGTTCAGCGAAATGAAGATTGATCGGTCGTTTGTCATGGATATGGACCACGATGAAGAGGCCAAGGCCATCGTCCATTCGATCGTCCATCTGGGTCACAATTTGGGTCTGCATCTGTGTGCCGAGGGGGTCGAGACCCTGGATTCTCTGAAATGGCTGCGAGAGGCCGGGTGCGAAACGGCGCAAGGCTATTACATGAGCCGCCCGATACCGGCGGAAGACGTGCCATCCTGGCGGGATGAATGGTTAGCAAAGGATATGGAACCACGAGGCGTAAACTATGGAACCAAGACGCTCGGACTCTAACGATAAACCACAGCAATCAAATTACGCGGAATTGGATACTTCCCGTATCCGAATTCTGGTGGTTGATGATGAACCAGAGGTGTTAAGGCTGGTCGGTTCGGTGCTCCGAGGAATGGGCATAAACGATGTGAAACAGGCTGCCGATGGCGAGGAAGCACTGAGCATTGTTCTAGCGCAAAGCAGACGCATCGATTTAATTATCTGTGATTGGTCGATGCCTAAATTAAGCGGGCTGGATCTCTTGCAGGAAATTCGTGGCAACAACCTGACGATCCCGTTTCTGATGATCACGGGTAACGCGGATGAAGAGGCGGTGCGCTCAGCCAAGGGCTACGGGGTGAGCGCCTATATAGCCAAGCCATTTTCGATCGGTGACCTTGAACGGAAGGTGTTGAGGCTCCTAAAAAGAGAAAAAGTTCAGAAGTCGGATGAGGGAATTTGAATTTTGCGTCCGGTAAACCTGACCCACGAAATCTATTGGCCTAATCTATCGGCCTAAAATGATGAGATCGTGAATGGGCGTAGCTAAATTGGAGAAGGTGTTGGAATGCCACGTGTACTTGTTATTGATGACGACAAAGAAATTCGGACCATCTTTCAAAATATGTTGAGAGAGCTTGGGTTTGATGTAGCTGTCGCGGCAAATGGATTGAAGGGGTTGGAGAAACAGCGCGCTTTGCCCGCGGATATTTTGATAACGGACATCCTCATGCCCGAGCAGGATGGTATCGAAACAATTATCGAATTTAGCAAAGAATTTCCAGACACCAAGATTGTGGCAATGTCGGGAGGCGGCCGTACAAGAAATATGGATTTTTTAGACTTAGCAAAGCAATTGGGCGCCGACGCCATACTTGCAAAGCCATTTACGTTTAAGCAGTTGATTGAGACATTGGAATCTATTCTTTAGCAGGAATTATGGACCTTAAAACCGTCCAGGGCAGCAAATAATTATGACCAGCAATATTATAGATAAAGATTCAAAAAGCCTGATCAATCGAGACAAGGTTTCGAGGAAGAAGCGCGCCAAAAACAAGTTCACGGAGTTTTTTTCGCGCAAACGAGAGGCGAAAACCCCGCAGCCGGAGAATGTTTCTCCGGTCGGCCTGAGGGATCCCAAAATTCTTGAGAAGTTAAAAATAATATACAATCACCGTGGCTCAAAGTTTACAGAATCCATTCATGTCATCAAGATTTCGGACGTGAAGAGCCACTTCGGCGATAAATGGCCAAAGGTATCTGAAAAGGTGCACGCCGTCCTCACCACAGCAATCAAACGCCATGTGTCCGATCGTGATGTCTACACACGCACTTCGGATACCGAATTTTTAATTCTATTTTTCAGCCTGAAGAAGGAAATGGGTCAACTTCGGTGCGCCTTAATAGCGCGCGAAGCAGCCACTAAAATTTTTGGGGATGGAAATGCGGTGGATAGGATCGGCGTGCGGTCCATTTCGTCCAAAGGGGATAGGCCGTCCTCCGTCGAAGACGTTCCAATTGCAGAAATTCTCAGCCAAGCAATTAGTGAGGAGGACAAATTTGCATCGGTGCATCAGATTCCAGTGGGGCCGGCCAATGAAGAAAATGAAAATGCGGCGGTGGTGTCACCACCAGATGCCTTACAGGAAATATTGTCCGTCGATTCGGACGAGAACCGCCAAGAGAGCCCACTAAGCTTCAGCGAATTACCCAAGACCAGTATCGACACCGACTTCGATGACTTACATTTTATCTATCGCCCAATTTGGTCCATCGAAAAAAAAATTGTGTCCGATTATCTCTGTTTACCGGCTCGCATCGGTCTAAATGGTCATTTAGATCTAGGTGGAAATGCGCTTCTGAGCCGCGACCAATCGATCGAAAGGTCGCAATTTGATAGCCTGCCTTTGCGTCGGATTGGCGACGATCTAAAAGCGATGGTAAATAAATCGATGGATGCAAGAATGAAAATTCCACTGCACTTAAGCACATTGGTGAGATCCAAGGAAAGAGCAATATTTCTGGAATCCATTCAGGAGATTCCACAAAATTATTGGCAAAATATCGATTTCGAAGTAATTGGTATTTCGGACGATACGCCTCAATTTCAATTGGCAGAGGCGATTTCTTGCCTCACCCCGTTTTGTCACAATATTCACGTTCGCATGCGGATAGAGAATACGAACTTTGACAAATTTCAGGGTTTGAACGTCCAGGCGTTCGGCGTTGATTTCAATACCATTGAGCTTACGGAATCTGAGCTGCGCAAGCGAATATTCGTTTTCACCAAATCGGCAGCCAGAAACAATATTAAATTGTTCGCCCATGGGGCTAATTCGGTAAGCTTAGTCAGCAGCCTCGTCGCGTCAGGTTTCTCCTACACCGATGGCGATCCGATAATAGGCGCCGTCGAGGTACCGGACGGCCAATTCCCCTATACGATACAAGATCTATACAAACCGCTTCTAACAAGTTCGGATTAGTCTTTCATCTTTAAATGGGTTTCTCTCCTGGAAATATATCGCAATTTATCCATTGTGCCCAAAACGTGCCCGGCCTATTCCAGCTTATTCGGTATCTTGCGGTTTTATCCGATGAAAGCTTGTGACAGCGCCCGAACTACCTACTGATTTAAAACAACAATTTAACCGCCGCTGGTCCTCGCAATGCGGCGGTCGGGAGTTCGATCCTCCTCGGCTCCACCAAATTTCCCCATTCCCCTTGCGCGGCGCGGCAACCCCGGCTAACTTCGCCGAAACTCACCACGAGATGATGTGTTCCCGCTATGCAATCCATTCTGATCCTGATCGATACGATGCTGAGCCTCTATATGTGGGGAATCATCATTGCCGCCGCCATGAGTTGGCTTACCTATGGCGGGGTGATCAACACCTCCAACCGCTTCGTCCATTTGGTATCGGATTTTCTCTACCGGATTACCGAACCGGCGTTGCGGCCGATCCGCCGGATCGTCCCTTATATCGGCGGCATCGATCTGTCGCCGATCATCCTGATCCTGCTCATTTTCTTCCTGCGCAATTTGTTGCATGAATATGGCGGCAGCCTCCTCTGATCCCCGCTTGGCGCTGATCGCCGATAAAGGCGGGGTCCGCGTCGCTGTCCGGTTGACGCCGAAAGCGTTCAAAAATGCCGTTGGCGGCGTGATCATCGAAGACGGCGGCGCCCGCCTTAAAGTATTCGTCACCGCCCCGCCCGAGGACGGCAAAGCCAATCGGGCATTGATTAAACTTCTCGCCAAGGAATGGAAGCTGCCAAAGTCGGATATAACCATCACCCGGGGATTGACCAACGCCCGTAAAACGGTTTTGGTCGCGGGCAATCGGCAAGACTTATCCGGGCGCCTGGACGCGTGGCAGGCAAAGCTTGAACAGAAATAAAAAGACCTGAGAAATATCTCAGGAACGATTGAGGAGAAATTAATATGGCCGAAGCAACGCGCATCGACGGGAAATTATTCGCCGAGGGCCTGCGCAACCGCGTCGCCGAACAGGTGCGCAATTTAAAAAGTAACCACAACATAACGCCCGGTCTGGCGGTGGTCCTGGTCGGCTCGGATGCGGCCAGCGAAATTTACGTGCGCAACAAAAACAAAATGACCCACGAAGCCGGCATGAAGTCGTTCGAACACAAATTGCCGGAAGACACCACGCAGAAAGAATTATTGACCCTGATCGACGGGCTTAACAGCGACCCGGCGGTGCACGGCATTCTGGTCCAATTGCCGCTGCCGGGTCAAATCAAAGAACAAGCGATTCTGTCCGAAATCGATCCGGCCAAGGATGTGGACGGCTTTCACGTTTATAATGCCGGCAAATTGGCGACCGGGGCGCCGGGCTTGGTTCCGTGTACGCCGCTCGGCTGCCTGATGTTGATCAAGGATCAATTGGGCGATGATCTCTCGGGGCTCCGCGCCCTGGTCCTCGGGCGCTCCAACATCGTCGGCAAACCGATGGCGGCGTTGCTTTTGGGCGAAAATTGCACGGTCACCATCGCCCATTCGAGGACCAAAGACCTCGCCCAGGAATGCGCCCGCGCCGATATTCTGGTGGCCGCCGTCGGCCGCGCCGAAATGGTCAAAGGCGATTGGATCAAACCGGGCGCAACGATCATCGATGTCGGCATCAATCGCCTCCCCCCCGATGCCGACGGCAAATCCAAATTGGTCGGCGATGTCGATTACGCCGAAGCCGTCTTGGTTGCCGGCGCGATTACGCCGGTGCCGGGCGGCGTCGGGCCGATGACCATCGCCTGTTTGCTGCAAAACACCGTGACCGCCGCCTGCGCCCAAAACGACATCGATGTGCTGAGCCTATGAACGGCGCCGACCAGATTTACCGCGAACATCTGGAACGCGGCGTCTTCGCCATCCAGCATTGCGGCGGCTGCGGCGGCTTTGTGTTCTATCCGCGCTATCTCTGCCCGGCCTGCGGCTCATCTGATTTGGCGTTTGAAGAAGTGTGCGGGAAAGGCACCGTCTATGCGGCAACCGTCGCCCGGCGGCGGCCGGACCGCGGCGGCGATTACAGCATTTGCATTGTTCAATTGGACGAAGGCCCGCGCATGACCAGCCGCATCGACGGCATTCCGCCCGAAGAGGTTCACATCGGCATGGCCGTCCAATCGGTCATCACCAAGGACGACGGCGACGAAGAAGCCGGGCCTTACATTGTCTTTCAACCTGCCGGGGAGAGCTGAAAATGCGTGGGAAAACAGCCGTCGTCGGCAAAGGGGTATCGGATTTCGGTGAAGTGCCGGGATGGAGCCATCTGGAATTGATGGCCCAGTCGGTCGAACGCGCGCTGGCCGATACGGGGCTTCAAAAAAATGATATCGACGGCGTCTTTGCGGTGCTGACACCGGCCGGATTGCCGGCGCCGGTGGTTGCCGAATATCTCGGCCTCCACCCCAAAGTCATCGAAGGCACCATGCTCGGCGGATCCTCGTTCATCAATTTCGTCCAATGGGCGGCGTTGGCGTTGGATGCCGGGCTTTGCGATGTGGCGCTTATTACCTATGGCAGCAACGCCAAATCCGGCGGCCGGCGGCCGGGCGGCATGGCGCCGACGCCCTATGAGCATCGCTATAATGTCGGCCTGGTACACAGTTACGCCATGGCGGCGGCGCGTCATATGCACGAATATGGGACGACGTCGGAACAATTGGCGGAAATCGCCGTCGCCGCACGCGGCTGGGCGCAAAAAAACCCACTGGCGGTGATGCAGGAGCCTTTGTCCATCGAGGACGTTTTGGCCGCCCGCCGGGTTTCCGACCCGCTGGGCGTACTCGATTGTTGCCTGATTACCGATGGCGCCGGCGCCTTGATTATGACCCGGGCCGAACGGGCCAAAGATTTCCCGAACCCGCCCGCCTATGTGCTTGGCGTGGCGGCCGATGCTTCGCACAACCAGATCGCCCAGATGGAAGATTTGACCGTCACCGGCGCCGCCAGGTCCGGCACGCGCGCCTATGAAATGGCGGGGCTGGGACCAAAAGATATGGATGTGTTGGAACTCTATGACGCCTTCACCATCAATACCTTATTGTTCCTGGAAGATTTGGGCTTCTGCGCCAAGGGCGAAGGCGGCGCCTTTGTCGAAGGCGGGCGCATCGGCCCGGACGGCGATTTGCCGGTCAACACAAACGGCGGCGGGCTATCGTGTCTGCATCCCGGCATGTACGGTATATTTTTGCTCGCCGAAGCGGTCGATCAGTTGCGCGGCCTCGCCGGGGCGCGCCAGATCGAAGGCGCGGCGACCGCATTGGTCCACGGCAACGGCGGCACTTTATCGACCCAGGTGACGGCCATTTTGGGCCGGGAGCAGTGCCTATAGAATTGTCGCGGCCAATATCCCTATACTAAGGGTTAGAGTTGGAGATTTAGGAATTTGAGCGCCGACGAGGAAACCGATCTCAGTAATATTTTGACGGCCATCGCTTCGGTATCGCCGGACGCCAGCAGGGACGAGCTTGTTTCGACGATCAATCTGACGGTGGACAGCGTCATCACCAGTATCCGCGCCTTGGGCGAAGACGAAACGCCGGCGCCGGACCTTTTAAAAGCGACCCAGGTGACGCTCGGTTTTCTCGAAGCCTGCGGCCAAATGGGCAACAAAAAATTTCAAGGCCACATTAAGGACCGCGCCGGCGAATTGCGGATGGAGCTGATGCTCAAAGCCGGCAGGTCGGCCGATATTGTTGCGCCGCCGGAGCCGCTCTTCAACAATTTCGAAGACGCCTTCGCCGGGTATTTCTGCCTCTATATCCGCGCAATTTTATCAGAATTTCATTTGCAATCGGCGGAGCCCATCAAACCCTACATGTTGAACCCGGACTTTGCCGACGTTTTGGTCGATGCCATCAACACCCATGTGCTTCCCGATATTCTTTATCACCGGCGCATCAGAAGCCTCAGCGACAGCGTCAACGAGAGCAATCTGAACAGGGATTTTTTCTTTAAGGAATTTTCCAAACCGGAAGAAGAAAACGTCGTCCAGCTTTTGTGGGTCGGCGTCATGAGCGATTTCAGCGAGGCGCTTGTCTCGGTCACCGAAGCGGCCAAACCTAAATACGAGAAATCAAAAAAGAAGAAAATCAGTTTGTTCAACATGAAAAAGGAGGACAAGGCGAAAAAGCCCAAGGGATCGAAGCCCGATAACCGATTCGCCAAGGCCGAAGCCTTTTGGAAGATGCTCCAAAGCGGCGCCGACGCGCATGGCTTCGATGCCCCCAAAGTCGCAGATTTCGATCTATTCCAATCCTTGATGAATTATGATCTGGAACAGATCGCCGAAAGCAAGCTTGGCATCCGCCAGCTTTTGGAACAGGAAAATTCCACCGATGCCAGAGATGCGGCGCGCGAAGGGGCAACCCGTGATTGGATTTACCGCTTAATCGAACGCCTGCCGCCCCATTGCGGGGAATTATTGGTCTTGTGGGCTTACAGCACCTACGACGAATTGTTTACGGCGGCCATGCTCAGGTCGGTGATCGTCGGCATGGGCACCACGGACGTTGTGCGCAAACGCGCCGTCCCGATGTTATGGCGCTGGGCCGAAC